>CAYWMN010000020.1:0-8545 GCA_964459065.1 uncultured Acidobacteriota bacterium
CTTCAAATGACGAGCATGGGGTGCGCTGTGCGGGCCCGGGCCACGCGCAATATTTTGTGCTGGCCATTCACCGGGCGGGTTAGAAAAGCAAGCCGCCCCGGGTTGGAGGGGACAAGCGGTTTCACAAAAGGAGGGCTCATGGGTTCTGATGATATTGATCGAAGGGATTTTATGCTGCTGGTGGGCTCGCTGGCTCCGGCCGGCGCGCTGCTGGACGCCCAACCCGCGCAGACGAAGGCAGGTTTTGAGAGCCGGCACTTTCAAATCTCAATCTTAGGCCGGCCCGGCTGCCTTTGGAGTTACCGCCTTAAAGCTGCCGGCAAGGAATACCGCTTTGCCCCTCCCACATTCAATGTAGACAAGGCGCGAATTTCGGGCGCGCTTAAGAACATCCGGCCCACTCGGCCGCCGAAGCGCCTGAACAACGGCGCGATGGAATACCGTTATGAGGGAACGTTTGCCGCGCGGCCGTCGCTATCGCTCGTTATGGTTTTTCAGGCTGCGGAAGCGAGTCCTATTGTGCGCTTCAGCTACATTCTGAAAAGCAGCCAAGCGCACGCGTTGACCAAACCTTCGGGGCGGGACGACCTGACCTACCTGGGCTTCGAGGTGGACAATCCCAACCAGACCAGGGAAATTCGGCTCGCCAATTTTTCACAACTGAGCCACTCCTACTTGATGGAAGAAGTCGCAATCGGTCGTCGAAGTTTTGAAGACGGGGCTTCGGCGATGGGGCCGATCCTGGTGAGCAGCGACGGGCGCGCGTCGATGCTGGTGGCCTACGAGCACGGCTCCCAGGTTCCCGACGCCTATCTGGAATACCGGCTGCGTCCGGATGCGAGCGTCCGTCTGCAGGCGGTAAAGGGTAATTACCTGGCCGGGCAGGTGGTGGACGCCGCTAGGCCCTATCAAACCGTGTGGTTTGAGGCGGGCGCGGTCAGGGGCGACGAAGACCGGCTGGCCGCGGCCTTTCGCGACTTCGTGCTCAACTGGATGAGTGAAAGCCTGGGAACGCGCAAGCCCCACATTTGTTACAACACCTGGAACTATCAGGAACGGAACAAGTGGTGGAACGGCAAGCAGTACCTCGCTTCCATGAACCCGGAGCGCATTTTGAAAGAGGTGGATGTTGCCCACCGCATGGGCATTGAAATCTATGTGCTCGATACCGGATGGTACGGCAAAACGGGCGAGTGGAGCGTGAGCCGCGAGCGCTTTCCCGATGGCCTGAAACGGGTGAAGGAAAAGCTCGACCGTTATGGAATGCGGCTCGGTTTGTGGTTCGGTCCCGCGGCAGCCGCGATATCGAGCCGCGCGCTCGCCGAGCATCGTGATTGCGTGATGTCCCGGCACGGGGTGGAAAGAAAGCTCGGCCGGGTGTGGGGAACTGAAGCGAGCTATCAGATGTGTCTGGTCAGCCGCTATAGTGACGCTTTCGCCGAGCGGCTGATCGAACTGTCCAAAGAAATCGGTGTGACGTATTTCAAATGGGACGGCATCGGGCAATACGGTTGCGATTCTGCTCGCCACTGGCACGGGAATGAGAGCAACACGCCCGCCGAACGCTCCGATTCTTATGCGTTCCAGTTGATTCGGCAGATGGAAAGCATGGCGCGCCGCATCGCGGCTGCCTGCCCAGGGGCGATTGTCGATTTTGACGTGACGGAAGCAAGACGCGCCGTGGGGCTGGGATTTCTCGCTTCCGGCCGATTTTTCCTGATGAACAACGGCCCCTATTATCAGAGCTACAACATTCCCTACGACCGCAAGCGCCAAAATTCGAACGTATTCTTCCATCCCGGCCCGGCTCGCACGTGGATTTGCCGCACGCCGCTGGGGTTTGACAAGTGGATACCCTCCATCCTTTTCATGACGCACTATTACCCGGATGATCCAATCTCGCAGCAGGAAATCAGCATGGCGTCATTGATTTTGGGGCAGAACGGCATCTGGGGAGATTTGCCGGGCGTTTCCGACGCGGGCGTGGCCTACATTGGCGACACCCTGGCGCGATACAAACAGGTGCGCGAGGATATGGCTGCGAGCGATCCCTTGAGGCAGGGCCAGGTGAGCGGCAGCCCGGAAATCCACGAAAAGATCAATGCGAAAACCGGCCGGGGCGCGGTGGTGCTGTTTGCAACCGCCAAGGGCAGATACTCTTACGTGACCACGCGCCGGGTGGCTTCAAAGCACTGGGCGGGCGCGGGCGTGCGCGTCCGCAGAGACGGGCAGGGAAGAGCCGTGCTCGATTTCAATCTCCACAAGCCCGGCTCCAAGATCGTTTTCTTCGGCGTCGAATGAGCTTTGGAGAAGCCACGATGAGTTGAGGGGCTGAGGAAAATTCTTCAGGCCACCTGCGAAATAAAGCCCTCTGCCTGGTTTTTGAACCGGTGCTTTCAGCCGGCCGTCCGTGCGGGTATTTCTCTCCTGATAATTTGCCTGTGGATTTCAGACTCCGTTTGAAGTATAAGGGGATTATCTCTTAGGGTGGGAACCTTCTGATATTGAGGTTCAATCGATGCTGGCGGTTTTGCGCCGGTGTCGTGAGCCGGAATCCTGTCGGCGAATGGTGCCAGGGACACGATCGGTTCTCCTGGTGTTGCCGAGATCCCGATGGGGCGGTCGGGAGCGAACATGGCGGCGCATTCACTGCGTAATCAGTCCCTTGATGTCCTCCGCGGAATTGCCATCCTGTTGGTGCTGGGATACCACTACAGCTATGTCGAGATCTGGGCGCGTGCCGGATGGATTGGCGTGGACCTGTTTTTCGTGCTCAGCGGCTTTCTGATTTCAGGTTTGCTTTTCAGAGAGTACAGGCGGTTCGGAAACATTCGAACGGTGCGGTTCCTGATCCGGCGAGGCTTTAAGATTTATCCTGCTTTTTGCGCCTTAATGCTGTCGACGGCCGTGTACTGCCTGGTGACGCAAGGTTACATTCCCAGAGGTATCCTGGGGGAACTTAGTTTCACGCAGAACTACTGGCTGCATCTGTGGCCACATACCTGGTCGCTGGCGGTGGAGGAGCACTTCTACTGGATGCTTCCGTTGCTTCTGCTGGTGATGACCAGAAAGTCCAAAGACAAGAAGAACCCCTTCAGCGGGATTCCGTGGGTGTTTGGATTCCTCGCGGTGGCATGCCTTGCGCTTCGAGTGCTCGATGCCCGGTGGGGATTTTCGCCCTCGGTCATTGAGCATTCCACGCACTTGAGAATCGACTCCCTTTTTGCCGGGGTGACGCTTGGTTACTATCGCCACTTTAGGCCGAACTGGTTTGCGCGCGTGGCTCGAAAGCCCCTATGGCTACCGGGGCTGGTGCTGGTGCTGCCGGCCTTTGTGTTTCCGGCTGGAACGCTCTTGATGGACACGATCGGGTTCACATCCCTTTACGTGGGCTTCGGTTGCATCCTGGTCTGGTCGGTGGATCGGCAGTCGTCGCAGCGCTTTGCCGCCCGTGCTCTGGCCTGGACCGGCCGTTATTCGTATTCGATCTACCTGTGGCAATTCCCAATTGGTTTTCTGGTGTTCAGCAGTCCGCGCACCTTTCCTTTGTTCCTTTTCTTTCTCGTCACAGCCATCGGATTTGGCGCTGGTATGTCTCGGCTGGTTGAGGTTCCTCATTTGAAGCTGCGGGATAAATTTTTCCCGTCGCGGACAAGGCTGGCTGAGGTAAAGGCTCTCCCCGTAGCGAAGCCAGCATCTCCGCGCTGGGCTGTGGCGGGGTAAGCGTCGAGGCCAGGTTTTCCTCTTTGGATGTTTATTCAATGTGCTACCATTGCCCGAAATGAATCCCATCCGTGAAGTCTCCGGCGACAAACGCTTTGCGCGGTTTGCGTGGCTGGTGCTGGCCTACAACATCGCGGTGATTTTGTGGGGCGCCATCGTGCGTGCCACGGGCTCGGGCGCAGGCTGCGGAGAACACTGGCCGTTGTGCGAAGGCCAGGTGATTCCTCACGCCCACGCGATCGCCACCCTGATCGAGTTCGCGCACCGCGCCACCAGCGGCGTGGATATTATTCTGGTTGCCATTCTGGTTTTCCTGGCCTTCCGGCGCTTTGGGCGCGGCCACCCCGTGCGGCGCTACGCAGCGGGCGTGGCGTTTTTTACGGTGACGGAAGGTTTGGTGGGAGCGGCCCTGGTCTTGACCGGAGACGTCGGCAAGAATGTTTCCGTGGGCCGGGTGGTCATTCTGTCGGTTCATCTGGTGAACACCTTCCTGCTGCTGGCCACGCTGGCGCTCACGGCCTGGGCTGCGGCGGAGGGGGAAGCGGCGCAAACGGCGGGCGAACCTGCCACGCCGGAAAAGCCTTCAAGCCGGCGATACCTTGTCTACGGAGCGGGGCTTGCGGGCATGCTGGTGATTGCGATTTCAGGGACGATTGCTGCGCTGGCCGATACGCTTTTCCCGGCCCGGTCGCTGGCCCAGGGCATCCGTTGGGATTTTGCCGGCGCGACCAGTCCCATTGTGCATTTGCGGATCCTGCATCCTGCGCTTGCCGTCGTCCTGGGCGGGGTTTTGATGGGCGTCGCCGTCTATGCGCTCAGCACGCCGGGCCCGGCCGCCGCCAAGCGCTGGGCGGGAAGAATTCTGGGATTGGTGGTGCTGCAATTCTGTTTCGGCGTGGTGAACATTCTTTTGCTCGCGCCGCTTTGGATGCAGGTGCTGCACCTGCTGACAGCGGACCTGATCTGGATTTCGCTGGTGCTGCTGTCGGCCGAAGCCCTGGGGTGGAAAAGCGCCCGGCTGGAGGTCTTGCAGCCTGACCCTGCGCAGCTCGCGGAGGCTGCGGGCCGGTAGCGGCGCTTTTGCGGGCGGATCCTGTGGGCTGAGTGATTGACCGGTCCGGAGGGCCGCCCGGCCATTGCCACGCCGAGGGGAAAACGCTTAGAATAGTCTTGATCCGCCCGGCGCGGGCGGCAATGTTAACCAAGGAACCAACCTTTGGCTTGTCCTATTTGTGAAAAGAGAAAAGCGAAGCGTTACTGCCCGGCCCGGGTGGAGAGCATCTGCACGGTCTGCTGCGGGACCGAGCGCGAGGTCACGATTGATTGCCCCTCGGACTGCCCGTACCTGGTGGAAAGCCGCCGGCATGAACTCGACCGCCACGAGATCGACTGGGAGCAGGTGCCTTTTGCGGATGTGAAGATTTCGTCCTCGTTCGTGGCCGCGCACCAGCCGCTGGTGCTGGCGCTCGGTTATGCGGTCTCGGTGCAGGCGCGGGACAATGCGGCGCTGGCCGATCCGGATATTATCGCCGCGATCCAATCGCTGGCCGAATCCTACCGGACGCTTTCAAGCGGCATTTACTTTGAAAAGCCTCCCGAGTACCTTCCGCAGCGAGGACTCTACGACGCGTTGAAAGCCGCTATCGAAAATTTCAAGAAGGCGGAAAGCCGGAGCGCTGGAGCAACGGCGGTTCGGGACAGCGAGATTCGGGACGCGCTGATTTTTCTTGCCCAACTGGGAGCGACGCGCTCAAACGGCCGCCCGAAGGGCCGCGCTTACCTTGATCTGCTGCGGAGCCAGTTCAAAGCCGAAGAACTCCAAAAGTCCTCTCCAAGCCAACTGGTGCTGCCCTGAAACGGATTTTCTTTTGAGAAAGCTGTAACTTCCGGCGCCTGAACCCAGTCTAATGGGGGAGAGCGCGTTGATGAACAAGAGGGCCGGGCACCGATAGCCGTCACGCAATTGATTCACAAAATGAGAGAGTTAACGGGGATGGTGGTCTCCGAAAGACCATGAACCAGGTTGAGGAAGTTCGTTCGGCGGCCGACATCGTCAAGATTGTCGGGGATTACGTCAAGTTGCGCAAAGCCGGCGCAAACCTGATGGGACTCTGCCCGTTCCATCAGGAGAAAACGCCATCGTTTGCCGTTCATCCGGGCAAGCAGATTTTCCATTGCTTTGGCTGCGGGGTGGGGGGGGACGTTTTTAAGTTCGTGATGCTGGCGGACAATTTGACCTTCCCGGAAGCCCTGGAGCGCATTGCCGAGCAGGTGGGCGTTACCTTGCGGCAGGGAGCGCATGGCGCAGGAGATGCGCGGGCCGAGGAGCGCTCGGCGCTGTATAAGATTCATGAGGCGGCCTGTAAGTTTTACGCCTCGCAACTGACGGGTACCGCGGAAGGAAGAGCCGCGCGGGCTTATCTGGTGGACCGGGGGCTGAAGGATGAAACGATCTCCCGCTTCCGCCTGGGTTACGCGTCGAGGAGCGGCAAGGCGCTGGAAGCGCATCTTGCCGGTTTGGGGTTTGAGCCCAAGGCGCTTGAGAAGAGCGGACTCGTGCTGCGCGACAGCGCGGGGGGCCGTTTTTTTGACCGGTTTCGCGGCCGCATTCTCTTTCCTATTTCGAATGAGAGCGGGAAAGTGATTGCTTTTGGAGGCCGCGCCCTGGGTGAGGAGCAGCCCAAGTATTTGAATTCGCCCGAAACGCCGATATATACCAAAAGTCGCATCCTCTACCACCTGGACCAGGCTGCGAAAGCGGTTCGCAAGCAGGATTATGCGATTCTGGTGGAAGGCTACATGGACTGTATTGCGGTGGAATCCTGCGGCGTCGAGAACGTCGTGGCCAGTTGCGGAACCAGCCTGACCGAGGCGCATATCCGGCTGCTGGCGCGGTATTCCCGGCGAGTGGTGGTGAATTACGATCCGGATTCGGCGGGCATGGCCGCGACCGAGCGGTCGCTGGCGGCGCTGTTGGAGTCCGGTTTTGAGGTCAAGGTTCTGGCGCTTCCGGGCGGGCTCGACCCGGACTCTTTTGTTCGCCGGCGCGGCGAGGCCGAATATCGCCGGGCGCTTGAAGCGGCTCCGGGCTACATCGATTATGTGACGGACCGGGCCGTGGCCGAGAAAGGGCTCGACACCCCGCAGGGGAAGCTTGCAGTGGCTAACGCCGTGCTTCCGTACCTGGCCAGGGTTCCCAACCCCATCATGCGGCGCGAACTGACGGACCGGCTTGCGGCGCGGGCGATGGTGGATGATCGGCTGCTGCGGGAGGAACTGAAGCGCGCGGCGGTTGAGCGGCGTCCCGCGGTCGCGAAACCCCGCGAGCATGCGGCCACTCTCACCGAGCGGAAGCTGCTTCGCCTGTTTCTTGAAAATGAACAGGTGCTGGACGAGCTTTTGCCGGAACTGGTTTCGAAGGGCGCTTTGGACGGTTTGGCGACGAAGGCCGTTTTTGAAAAAATTTTGGAAATGCGGCAGGCGGGCGAGGATTTGGAAATCCATCGCCTGGGAGAACATTTAGGCGATGAAAAGCAGCAATTGGTGCATGAATGCTTGTTTTCTGCCGACGACGCCGCCAGCCCCGAAGACGCCGCAAGGTACTGCGCGGCCCTGCGGCGCAGAAAAATTGAGCGGGAACTGGGCGCTCTGAACCCGGAAATTGCGGCTGCGGGCCGCAGCCAGGACTGGGCGCGACTTGCCACGCTTCATGAGAGCAAGGTACTATTGATGAATGAGTTAGCTCGGATTAGGGAGAATTAAGAATTCGGAAAAGAAAATTCCAACGAAATAGTGTAGTATTACATCTAAATTACAGTAGAGGCATCTGGTTTTTGGAATTCATTCCTGATGGTCTCGGGCTCAAAGGGACCGGTGGAGTTTGCCGAGCCGGGAGTGAATCTTCTCCATTGGGGGCGGCGAGCGCCCCTGCGAGCCTGCTCCAACGTGGAGGCGAACGCTTTGGGATTTGATAATAAGTTCGATCAAGTCAGCAAATTGATCAGCATTGGTAAGGAAAAGGGCTACCTTCTTTATGACGAGGTGAATGAGCTTCTTCCATCCGACGTCCACACCGCCGAGGATCTCAACGACCTTCTGTCGATGTTTGACAACGCCGGAATCGAGGTTCTGGAAGCACCCAAGCCTAAATCCGATGAGTCCAACGGCAAGGATGATGATGACTCCAAAGATGAGTCGTCCGAGGATCTGGACCTGACGCCCGGAGCGATGGACAAGACCAACGATCCGGTACGCATGTACCTGCGTGAGATGGGAACGGTTCCCCTGCTGACGCGGGAAGGCGAAGTTGAAATCGCCAAGCGGATCGAGCGCGGCCAGATCAGGGTGATGAAGGCGCTATCCCGCTCCCCGATTGTGATCCTGGAATTGTTCGCTTTGCGGGAGGAACTGCGCAAGGGGCAACGGTCCGCGAAGGAGATTGTGGTCTTTGATGACGACGAGCTCTCCCCGGATAGCGTGGTGCGCCGCACGAAGGATTTGATCGGGACCATCGATGAGATGGAGCGCCTGAACAAGAAACTGATGCAGCTGAAAGTTAAGCGAAACCGCATTCCGCGCGGCCGGCGGAAGCGGGAATACCGGCGTTATCACCTGGCCGTGAGCCGCCATCGCATTCTGATTTCCCAATTGTTTCGCTCGCTTGATTTCACCAACGGCGAGCGCAAACGGCTGATTGAAACCATCCGGCAGTCGGTGGATGAAATCCGCCCCGTGGAGCGAGAAGTGCTGCGGCTGGGCCGTCGCATTGACGCGGCCCGGAACAACGGCAAAGAGCTGAAGAAGGAGCTTCGGCAGGAGAAGT
>CAYWMN010000020.1:8555-24379 GCA_964459065.1 uncultured Acidobacteriota bacterium
CGCGCCTGGCGGAAATCGAAGAGAGAAATCAGGCCACGGTTGCTGAGTTGCGCCGGACCTTCCAGAACATTCTGGCCGGTGAAATGGAAGCCGAAGCGGCCAAGCGGGAGCTGATCGAGGCCAACCTCCGCCTGGTGGTATCCATCGCCAAGAAATATACCAACCGCGGGTTGCAGTTTCTGGACCTGATCCAGGAAGGCAACATCGGGTTGATGAAAGCCGTGGACAAGTTTGAATACCGGCGTGGCTACAAGTTCTCCACCTATGCCACGTGGTGGATTCGCCAGGCCATCACCCGCGCCATCGCCGATCAGGCCCGCACGATTCGGATTCCCGTGCACATGATCGAGACGATTAACAAGCTGATCCGCACTTCGCGGCAACTGGTGCAGGAGTATGGGCGCGAGCCGACCTCAGAAGAAATCGCCAAGCGCATGGATATCCCGGTGGTCAAGGTTCGGAAGGTTTTGAAGATTGCGCAGGAGCCGATTTCGCTGGAAACGCCGATCGGCGAGGAAGAAGATTCGCACCTGGGAGATTTTATTGAGGACCGGGGCGTGATTTCACCTGCCGAGGCTGTGATCAATATCAACCTGAAGGAACAGACGGAATCGGTTCTCAAAACCCTGACGCCGCGCGAAGAAAAAGTCATCAAAATGCGCTTCGGCCTTGATGACGGCAGCGAGCACACGTTGGAAGAAGTGGGCCAGAGCTTTGCCGTGACTCGCGAGCGTATCCGGCAGATTGAGGCCAAGGCGCTCCGCAAGTTGCGCCACCCCTCGCGCAGCCGCAAACTGCGCGCGTTTCTCGACGCCGCTGTGCATGAATAAGGCGGCAGCGCCGTGGCCGCGCGGTTGCGGCGTTTGTCGCCGGAGTGAAGGGTTTGAACTCCCCGGGCCGGCGGGTCCCCAGGGGGGCGACCTGCCTGGGCAATGCCGGGCGCTTTTCTGAATCCTGCCTTCCTGCCGGCTTGGAAAACAGATTTCCTTTCGCATTTTTCCACATTTGTATTATAGATATCGGGTGCTCCACCGGAGTTGTGGGTCGACGGCGGGGAGCGTTTAAACTCCAGGAGGGGGAGAACTTTCCATGGATGACACGAACTCTTCATCCCCGGTCGGCGGGCCAACACCTTTGCCTTTTGGGCAGCGCTACCTGGGAGTTTTTGTCCGCCCCGGCGAGGTGTTTGCGGATATCGCCCGCAATCCGGATTTCATGAAACCCTTGTTGGTGCTGGTGGCGGTTTCCCTGACGGTTACCCAAACCATGCTGGCCAAGGTCGGCATGCACCGCATCCTTTATGATGCCTTGATGCACAGCGGGCGCGCCTCCAACTTGAGCCCCGAGCAAATCAGCAACATCGTCGGGAAGAGCGTGGCTCTCGCCACGATCATCGCGCAGCTCGGGAGCCTTTTCGGGGTTCCAGTCTTTTTGCTTGCGGTAGCCGGGGTCGGGCTGATCTTGCTGAACGGCGTCTTCGGCATTCACGCGAGCTTTACGAAAGTATTTTCGGTGGCCTGCTATGCCGATCTGCCGAGTGTGCTGGGCGGCCTGTTGGCGATCGCCGTGATGCTTTTCGGAAACCCGGACCACTTCAATCCGCACAGCCCCGGTCCAAGCAACCCGGGATTTTTCCTGAACCCTGCGACGGCTTCGCGGCCTGTGATGGCGCTGGCCAGTTCACTCGACATTTTTGTTTTGTGGTTCCTGGTTCTGCTGGCCATGGGGCTGTCGCGGGTTGCCGAAGGCAAGGTCAAGAGCCGGACGATCTTTGCCCTTTTCCTGGGCCTTTGGGTGCTTCTGGTTGCGGTGAAGGTGGCGTTTGCCTTGATCGCTTAAGCCGTGGCTTGCCGCCTGCCATCCGCATCAGCGCGTCGCCGCTCGGCGGGAGGGCGGCGGCCTTGGGGTTCCGACTTCCTCCGCAGGGTTTCGATCCAAACGCCGCAACCTGGTTTAAGCTATAACAACGTATGGGACTGAAGTTTACGATTGTGGCGCAGGACAAGGGTACCGGCGCCCGCGCGGGAATTCTGCACACGCCGCACGGCGATATCGAAACGCCGATCTTCATGCCGGTCGGGACCGCGGGGTCCGTGAAGGCCATGATGCAGGCGCAGCTGGAAGAAGCGGGCGCGCAAATCATCCTGGCCAATACCTACCATCTGTATCTGCGGCCGGGCCACGAAACGGTCCGGGAATTCGGCGGTCTTCACCGCTTTATCGGCTGGCCGCATCCGATCCTGACCGATAGCGGCGGCTTCCAGGTGATGAGCCTCAAGGGCCTGGGCCGGGTGACGGAAGAAGGTTTTAGGTTTCGTTCGCATCTGGATGGCTCCTCGCATTTCTTCTCACCGGAAAAAGCCGTGGAGATTCAACTGGCGCTGGGCTCGGACGTCATCATGCCGCTCGATGAATGTGTCGACTATCCCGCCAGTCACGAAACCCTGCGGCGTTCGGTCCGGCTGACGGGGCGCTGGGCGCGGCGGTCGAAGGAGTTTTTTGCGGCGCATTCACGTCCGGAAAATTTTGGACCGGCGCCTGGCGAGGCGGATTCAAGTCCCGGCCTTTTCGGAATTGTTCAGGGCGGTACGGACCGGGCTTTGCGGCAGGAAAGCGCGGAGGAAATGGTCGAGACCGGGTTTGACGGTTACGCGCTGGGAGGCTTGTCGGTCGGCGAGCCGAAGGGTGAGATGTACAGCACGGTTGCGGAGACCACGAGGCTGCTGCCTCAAAATCAGCCTCGCTATCTGATGGGAGTCGGAACGCCCGAAAACCTTGTGGAGTGCGTTGCGCAGGGAATCGACATGTTTGATTGCGTGATGCCGACGCGGAATGCCCGGAATGGCTGCGTGTTTACCTCCGAGGGCAAACTGACGATTAAGGGCGCGCGCTTCGCTCACGATCCGGGGCCGCTTGACCCGGCCTGCGCCTGCCCGGTGTGCCGCCGCCATTCGCGCGGCTATCTTCGGCATTTATTCCGGGCGGGTGAGATTTCTGCCGCCACTTTGGCGACCTATCACAACCTATGGTTTTACCTTGACACGATGCGTAAAGTCAGGCAGTCTATCTTATCCGGAGGGTTTGAGAAACTCCTGGCTAGGGTACGTGCGGAATCGTAGTCGAACTGCCTTTCAACACAAGCGAAGCGCAAATAGAAGGAAAAGGCCTGCGATTGTTGTTGATGTCGCCTACCGCTTACGGGGTAACTCATCCCAAATCTCAATTCTGACGGCTAGATTTTGCTCGGCTCTGTCTTAATTAATAGAGTTGTTTTGGCGGCTGACCCCGGTGCAGGCGGGGCGCTGACCCAGTTCCTCTTGCTGTTTGCCCCCCTTTTCCTGATCTGGTATTTCCTTGTGATTCTTCCCCAGCAGCGCAATCGGCGCAAAACCCAGGACATGCTTTCCAACCTGAAAACCGGAGACCGGGTTGTAACTTCCGGCGGCATCCTGGGATCGATTACGGGATTTCGGGGCGATATTGTCCAGCTGGAAATTGCCAGCCAGGTGAAGGTTGACATCGCCCGTTCGGCGATCACCGGCATTCAAGGTGCAGAACAGGAAAACGCGGGAAAGGATAAGGGCAAGGCTGCGAAGGGAAAAAAATAAATCAATGTCTGTACAAGGGGAAATACAGGGAATTTGATCCATGGAACATAGGGTTCGAAATCGATTCTTGTTTATTCTGGTTGTGGTGCTCGTTTGCATCCTTGGATTGACGGGTTTTCCGAATAACGTCCAACAACTCAAGCACAATCTCGCAAATCGCATTCATTTGGGACTGGATTTGAAAGGTGGCACTCACCTGGTGCTGCAAGTGCACGTGGATGACGCCGTTAAGGTGACCACGGACCAGGCGCTTGAGCGGCTTCGGGATGAGATGGCCTCCAGAAGCATTCCCTATACCAGCATCGACCGGAAGGGGATTTCGACAATCCTAATCAAGGGCGTCCCGGACTCGAAGGCCGGCGCTCTGGATGCCCTGGTCAATCAGCAATTTTCCATCTGGACTCTGGGTCGGGTTCCCGGCCAGTCGACTTCGCGGCTGCTTTCGATGAAAGTGAGCGAAGTCAACAATATTCGCAACCAGGCTCTTACCCAGTCGCGAACCACGATTATCCGGCGCGTGGACGCTTTAGGGCTTGTGGGGCCGGAGGTTGCCGACTACGGCCACGGGGATTACGAACTGGTTGTTCAACTTCCGAACGTGCAAGACCCGACGCGCGTCAAGGATATTATCCAGGCCACGGCGATGCTGGAGCTGAAGATCGTGCGTGGCGGCCCTTACCAGAGCCGGGCAGCCGCTTTGTCAACTTTCGGCGGGGTCTTGCCGCCTGGAACGCAACTGCTTCCGGGAAGCTCCGATTCTTCCAGTCAGTCCGAGGGCAGCCAGGTTTGGTATCTGGTCAGCCAGGTGGCTGCGGTAACCGGCCGGGATCTGCGCGGGGCACAGCCCGGAGCGGATGAGAATGGGCAACCCGACGTGAACTTTACCTTGACCCACGACGGCGCGGCGCGCTTTGGGGATGTGACCCAAAAGAATATCGGCAAGCAACTGGCCATCGTTCTGGACGGCCGGGTGGTTTCCGCCCCGGTGATTCAAAGCCAGATCAGAGACTCCGGGCGGATTACGGGTTCGTTTACGACGCAACAGGCCGCGGACCTTGCCCTGATGCTTCGCTCGGGCGCGCTTCCGGCTTCTATCTCGTATCTGATGGAAAACACCGTGGGGCCCTCGCTCGGCGCGGACTCGATTCACCACGGCGTCGTGGCGTGTATTGTGGGCTTCCTGGCCGTGATCATTTTTATGCTGGTGTACTATCGCGGAGCCGGAATCAATGCCGACGTGGCTCTGGTCCTGAATCTGGTGATCCTGATCGCTGCGTTGGCCTATTTTGGAGCGGTGCTCACGTTGCCGGGCATCGCCGGCGTGATCCTGACCGTCGGTATGGGCGTTGACTCGAACGTTCTTATCTTTGAGCGGATTCGCGAGGAGTTGCGCATGGGTAAAGCGGTTGGCGCTGCGGTGGCGGGCGGTTTTGAACACGCCTTTATTACGATCATCGACACCCATGTCACTACCGTGGCCGCTGCGGCGATTCTTTTCACGTTCGGTACGGGTCCGATTCGCGGCTTTGCGGTGACCTTGACGATCGGTCTTGTTGCAAACCTCTTTACTTCGGTCTACGTTTCGAGGACAATCTTCGACTACGTTTTGGCCCGACGGTCAAAAGGAGCAGCTCTCAGTATTTAGGAAGATTTTGGGAACATAAAGCGGCTATACGGTGTCTATAATTAAAGTTCAGGAGAATTGAATAAGCGATGGAGTTCTTTCATGATCCAAAGATCGATTGGATGGGCAAGAAGTGGTACTTCATCGCGGGCTCGATGATCTTGTTCGTAGCTGGCATGGCTTCGATTGCCATCCACGGCGGCCTTAATTACGGGATCGAGTTCCGGAGCGGAACGCAGGTCCTGGCCAAGTTCTCCACCCCGCCCAAAGTTGAAGCGATCCGGCGTGAATTGAACCGCGAGAAGCTGGGCGGCGCTACGATTCAACGGATCGGTACGAAGAGCGCTAACGAGGTCATGATTGAAGTGCCGCTCGCCAATAACGCTGCCGGCGCGACGGCGGTTGACGCCGGCAAGAAGAGCGTCGTCAAGGCGCTTACCGCGCTTTACGGCGGCGGCGCTGCCGGGAAGGTGAACTTTAACGACGCGAGCGCCCAGACTCTAGCGAACCATTTGGTCGTCGCGGACCCTCTGGGGTTGGCGGCTAAAGGCATGGAAACGGCTACCGGCACCTATCAGAAACTTGCCCAGACGATTGTCGACTTCCGGGATCACCCGCCTCAAAGCGGCCTGATCAGCAGCTTTGGCGAATTGAGTCGCGTCGAGGGCGTTACCCCTGCGGTGATCTCCACGCTCAAGAACGATTTTTACCTGTCCGGTTTCGCAATCAGCAATACGGAAGTCGTAGGGCCGAAAGTGGGATCGGATTTGCGGCGCCAGGCCGTCTATGTGACGCTGGCTGGCCTGGTGGCCATGCTGATTTACGTATCGTTTCGTTTTGAACCAATTTATGGTGTGTCGGCGGTTATTGCCGTTTTTCACGATACGCTGATTACGATCGGCTTTTTCTCGCTTTTCAGTAAGGAGATCACGCTTTCGGTCATTGCGGCGCTGCTTACACTGGTTGGCTACTCAATGAACGACACGATTGTGACCTTCGATCGTGTGCGTGAAAACGTGCACACCAACAAGCGGGAAAAATTTAGTGACCTGGTTAATCGGAGCATTAACCAGACCCTGAGCAGGACAATTCTGACCTCGGGCTTGACATTCCTGGCCGTGATGGCTTTGTATCTGTTCGGGGGCGAGGTGATTCACGGTTTTGCCTTTGCTCTGGTTGTTGGAGTTCTGATCGGAACTTATTCATCGTTTGCAATTGCGAGCCCCATCCTGGTTTATTGGCAAAGCCGGAGCGGAAAAACGCGGGCTAAAGGCAGCCCAAAAGTCTCTGAGCGGGAAGTTGCCGCAGCAAGACGATGATCAAACTCGCCTGCTGAGCGAAAAAAGGAGAGAAGCTTGATGACGCAGGTAAGGGGAGGGGTTAATCATGCTAGGTGATACGCTGCTGGATTCTTCGCCGAACCGCCGGTCCGTGCTGCGAGGTCAGCATTGGCTGTTCACGTTGGCGGTCGGAGTGGCTGGCTTTTTGCTCGGATACTTCGGCCTGCCTCTGGCGGAGACGCCCACGTTGCATGTCCTGATCACCCAATCGGCGATTCTGGGAGTGCTGTTCTTCTTCTGGGGCCTGATGCTGAGTTACGTTTATGCGGACTCCCGGCACCTGGGACTCAATACTTGGCTTTGGGTTCCCGTGACGTTCGTGCTGAGCGTGGTAGGTTTTGTCTTGTACCTTGTTTACAGTGCGGCGAAGACGGATGACTGGAAGCGTGCCACACTGCCCATCGCGTACCTCATCGAGATCATTGTTATCGGGGTTATGGTGATCGTGCCCCTGATTTACACTGAGGCGCTTCCTAAGGCCCAGCTGATGACATTCCTGGTGGCGCCACCGCCACCACCGCCGCCGCCACCTCCGCCCGCGGCTGCGCCTAAGATTATCGTCCATCCAGTGAGCATGGCGGACCTGATGAAGGCCCCGACTGTGATTCCCAAGACAATCTCCAAGGTTAAAGACCAGCCGGTTGCAACTTCGGCGGGTGTCATGGGCGGCGTTGTCGGCGGCGTTCCGGGCGGCCAGGCCGGCGGCGTGCTGGGCGGCATCATCGGAGGCGTTACTGCTGGAGGTCCCCCTCCTCCTCCGCCACCGCCGAAGCCCAAGGCTCCGCAGCGAATCAGAGTTGGCGGACAGGTCGAAGCCGCGAAGCGAATTTATGCCCCGAGTCCAGTGTATCCTCCTCTTGCAAAGATGGCTCGGATTCAAGGGGTCGTGAGGCTGGAAGCGGTCATCGCGAAAGACGGAACCATTAAAGACCTGAAGGTTCTCAATGGTCACCCTCTTCTGGTTAAAGCTGCGCTGGCGGCAGTGCAGCAATGGCGATATCAACCCACGTTGTTGAACGGCCAGGCAGTTGAAGTGCAAACGGAAATCGATGTGCACTTCATATTGTCAGGATACTAAATCTTTAGATCTGAAAATCCTTTGACGAGGAGATAAACAAGCATGGTAGGAGCAAACCTTTTGGCGATGGTTTTACTGTTACAGGAAGCCGCCGCTCCGGCGTTCGACCCGGTTGGCATGTGGAAGACAATGGGGTGGTCGGCACGCGCTGTTGTGATCGTGTTGTTCTTTATGTCGGCATGGTCCATCGGCGTGGCAATTGACCGTTGGATCGCGATGCAGGCGGCGAAAAAGCAGTCCAGGATCTTTGCGCCGGCAGTGGCAGGCGCATTGAAAGATGGGAAGGTTGATGAAGCCATTTCCATCGCGGAACAGAATAAGAGGAGCCACTTGGCGAAGGTTGTAACGGCGGGCCTGCAGGAGTTTCAAGCCCATCAGGCCTCGGCTGAAATTTCGGGCGAAACGATTGAGGCCTCCAAGCGGGCTTTGGATCGGGCCTCGGCGATTGTCCACGCGGAACTGAAACGCGGTGTTTCGAGCTTGGCGACGATCGGCTCCACGGCGCCGTTTGTGGGACTGTTCGGCACGGTGCTTGGTATCATTCACGCGTTCACTGGCATTTCCACCCAGAAATCAACCGGATTGGGCGCAGTTGCCGGAGGTATTTCGGAAGCGTTGGTAACTACGGCTGTCGGCCTTTTTGTGGCTATTCCGGCTGTGTGGCTGTACAACTACTTCACCACTAAGATTGAAGGTTTTGATGTCGAAATGGACAACTCCTCCTCCGAACTGATTGATTACTTCATCAAGCGAGCCGGGGGGCAGAAATAATGGCCATGAAGCGGAAATCCATGGACGCGGTGGCGGATATCAACGTAACGCCGATGGTTGACGTGATGCTGGTGCTGCTGATCATCTTCATGGTGATCACTCCCATGCTTCAAAAAGGCCAATCCGTCACTATGGCAAAGACGCATAATCCGCGTAAGATGCCAGACGCGGAAAAGACGGACGCCGTTGAACTGGCGATTACGCGGGACGGGAAATATTACCTGAACGCGCAGCCGGTCAAGCTGGCCGACATCACTACCGATGTCGATACGCTGATCTCCAAGAAACTGGACAAGACGGTGTTCATCAAGAGCGATGCCCGGGCAAAATACGGTACCGTGGTCTCTGCTGTTGACGCCATCCGGGGTGCGGGAGTCCAGCAGTTGGGGCTGATAACTGAAGAAGTAAGGCCGAACGTCCCAATTCCGATGATGAAATAGATGGGCCAGGCCCGGACGGTCGATCGGGCCAAGGAGGGTATAGATATGGCAATGGCGGTTGGCGGCGAGAAGGGCGGGGCGATGTTGAACTTGAACGTCACGCCTCTGATTGACGTTTTGTTGGTGCTGCTGATTATCTTTATGATTATCACGCCTCTGACTCCCAAAGGGCTGGACGCGCTGGTTCCGAAGCCCGACAAAAACGCCAAACCCAATAAAGCCGTGCTGAATCGAACCATCGTTGTGTCGATTGGGGCGGCAGGGAATATCAGCATCAATCAACAGCCTGTGAGTGTTAATGACCTGGGCCAGCGGCTGGAGGATATTTTTAAGAATCGCAACGAGCATATCATGTTCATTAAGGGCGATCCGTCCATACCCTTCCAGGACGTGGCACGGCTTATCGACATCTCAAAGGGAGCTGGCGCCGACAAGATCGGTCTCATCACTCGGCAGATCGAACAACAGCAATAGCACAGCACGTTGACATACCAGACTTATTGATAGAGTGGAGGACCCAAGATGCGTCTTAAAAAGCTCACACCCCTGTTGGGGGTGCTGGTGCTGGCGCTGGCCGCCTCAAGCTGCGGCACGCTTCGAGCCTTGAAAGCGCGTGACCAGCTGAATAAAGGCGTAGCGGCGTATCGCAACGCCCAGTTTCAACAATCGATCGAGCATTTCAAGAGCTCGGTTCAATTGGACCCGAAGCTTTTGAATGCAAGACTCTATCTGGCGACGGCCTACGCGCAGCTCTACCAGCAGAGCAACGACACGAAAACAGGAGATCAGGCCATCCAGGCCTTTCAAGGAGTTCTAAAGCTCGACCCGAAGAACACCACGGCGCTGGCCAGCATTGCTCAAATTTATTACACGATGAAGGACTTTGACAAAGCTAAGGATTTCCAGCGCCAGCGGATGCAAGTGGAGCCAAACAACCCGCAACCTTATTACTGGATCGGGGTCATTAACTGGGCCATATGCTTCCAGCGGGACGGTGAACTGAGGAAGGATCTCCGGCTTACCGTTCCCAATAAGAACGGCGTGCTTCCCCCTCTGCCGGAGAAGGACCGTGCGAAGCTGGCGGACCAGAACAGCCAATTGATTGACGAAGGTCTGACGGCGCTGAATAAGTCGCTCGAGCTGAAGCCAAATGATTTCAACACAATGGCTTACTTGAATCTGATGTACCGCCAGAAGGCTGATATTGATAAGAGCCGGGCTGATCGCGAAGCCGACTTGAAGGCAGCTGACGGTTGGCAGCAGAAGGCCATGGCACTTCGGAAGGCGCCTCCTCCCGAGAATCCCTCAGAGGGATGAGCATTTAGTGAGTGGGCCTCCAATCTTGCGGGTCCTTCGCCCAAGGGAGGCGGAGGGCCCGCGTTTTTTGTGGTCCCGAGCGCCTTTGCGAGAGCAAGCGCGGCTTGGATTTCCGGCGCTCAAAAAGCCCCAAGCCGGCGGCAAAAATGCGCGGTAATCTGGAAGATCTGTCATCGACGCCCCCGATCAAAATTCCTGCAACGCTTCTGTGGCCTGGAGCGACCGCCAGGCTCCGGCGAGCGGCCTGTTTTCTCCTCAGTCGAAAGCTGACGCAAGCAGCAACCCCTTAACACGTCATAGCTTCGTCGCGCTTGAACCCCCGCAGACACTGCCCTAGAATGAAGCCAGAGAGTATGAACCAATTTGATGTCATCGTCGCTAAAGTGCACGATTACCGTCCAGACGACGACCTGGCGGTGCTGCGCAAAGCCTATCAGTTTTGCGTTGACCGGCACAAAGGGCAGGAAAGGCTTTCGGGCGAGCCCTATGTTTCTCATCCGCTGCAGGTTGTCACCATCCTGGCGGATATGAGGCTGGACCCGGTTTGCCTGGTTTCGGGCATGCTTCACGACGTGGTTGAAGACACGCCGACCAGCATTGAAGGGCTGCGGAGGGAATTCGGGGACGATGTCGCGCGGATTGTCGAAGGCGTTACCAAGATCAGCCGGATTCATTTTCTGAGTCCGGAAGAGCAGCAGGCGGAGAACTTCCGGAAAATGCTGCTGGCCATGGTGGATGATGTCCGCGTGGTTCTGGTGAAACTTGCAGACCGTTTGCACAATATGCGGACGCTCGATTATCTTTCCGGCGAAAAGCGGCAACGAATCGCCCATGAGACGCTGGAAATCTATGCTCCGATCGCCCATCGCCTGGGCATGGGAAAGGTCCGCGGCGAACTGGAGGATCTTGCGTTTAAGTATCTTGAACCCGCTGCCTACGCGGAGGTCAAGAACGCCGTCGAAAAGCGGCGCAAGGTGAATGAGGAGTTTCTGCACGAGGTTCGACGGCTGGTCCAGGCCAAGATGGTCGAACATGGCATCCCCGCCAGGATCGAAGGAAGGATCAAGCGGCTTTACAGCATCTGGCAAAAATTGAACCGGCAGCATATCGCCATCGAACAAGTCTACGATCTGCTCGCGATTCGCATTATTACCGACGACGTTAAGAACTGTTACTCGGCGCTCGGGGTTATCCACAACACCTGGCGGCCGGTTCCGGGCCGCATCAAGGATTTCATCGCCATCCCCCGTCCCAATCTCTACCAGTCGCTTCACACCTCGGTTATCGGGCCCCACGGCCAGCCTTTTGAGGTTCAGATTCGCACCGAGGAAATGCACCGGGTTGCCGAAGAGGGCATCGCGGCGCACTGGAAGTACAAGGACGGGCATGGTGCGACCATTCAAGACGCCGAGCGGTTTGCCTGGCTGCGCCACCTGGTGGAATGGCAGAAGGAAATGCGCGATCCGGGGGATTTCCTCTCGACCCTGAAGGTCGACCTCTATCCGCAGGAGGTTTACACGTTTACGCCGCGGGGGAAGGTGATCGTCCTGCCTCGCGACGCGAGCCCCATCGACTTTGCGTACGCCATTCACACGGAAATTGGCAACCATTGCGTAGGGGCCAAGGTGAACGGGCGAATCGTCCCGCTGAAATCGCGGCTGCGCAACGGCGATATCGTGGAGATCACGACGCAGACCAGCCAGAAGCCCAGCCGGGACTGGCTGGCGCACGTCAAAACCTCGCGGGCGCGCAATAAGATCAAGCATTGGATCAATACCACGCAGCGCCAGCAGGCGGTCGAGATCGGCCGGAGGCTTCTCGACAAGGAGGCTCGAAAGTACGGCGTCGCGATGAAGAAGATCGCTGAGGAAGATTACCAGCGCGTGGCGCACGAGTATGGCTGCAACCTGACGGACGATTTGTACGCCGGGGTGGGATTTGGGAAGTTTGTGGCCCGGCAGGTTCTGGCCAAGCTGGTGCCCTCCCTGGGCCATGAAACAGGACACCGCTCGCGGATAACCCGGACCGTGCGGCGTGTCCTGGGCATGAGTTCTGACATTGCGATCCAGGTGCACGGGCACGATGATCTGCTGGTGTACCGGGCGCGGTGCTGCAATCCCATTCGCGGCGATGAGATCGTTGGTTACATTACCCGGGGCAAAGGCATTTCCGTTCACGCCAAGAACTGCAAGAACGTTCAAAACCTTTTGTATGACGCCGAGCGGCGAATTACAGTAGAATGGACGGGTCCCAAATATACGTTCTACCCCGTCAGGCTGACCCTCTTGACGACTGACCGCCAAGGCATGCTGGCTGAGGTTACTGCGGCCATCAGCAGTGACCATTCCAACATCCAGAATATCGAGGCGCGCACCGGGGACGAGCAGGCCTCCATCGAAGTCACCGTGGACATCGTGGACAAGAGCCACCTTGATAAGATTGTGGCTTCGCTGCGGAAGATTGAAGGGGTTTACGAGGTCAGGCGCCAGGCGAAAGCCTAGCATGAGGATGCGGCTTCCGCGCCTGAGCGAACCGCCGCGCAGCAACAGCGGCGCATGACGGACTGCCAGCGCGGAGCAAGACAAGCCGGCCGCAGAGCTCGCACGGGCAGAAAGGTTGCTTAGGCGGGTTTGACGACTTTGCCGGACCGGATGCAGGCGGTGCAGGCACGGATGGTTTTCCGAGTGCCGTTGATTACCGCACGAACGCGGCGAAGATTGGGATTCCACCGCCGCCGGGTGACATTGTGAGCGTGACTGACGTTGTTTCCGTACGCGGGGCCTTTCCCGCAAATCTCGCAGATACGAGCCATGAAAACTCCCTATAGATTGGAAAGCAATTTCAAAATGCGACAAACCATTATACCAAAAAGCTTTCGACCTGCCTACCGGCTGGGGCTGAGCGGCCCGGGCCTTATCCCGCGGCTTGCCTGCCTGTCGGTTGTTATGAGCCTGCTGCTGGTGACCTTTGCCTGCCAGAAGCCCGAATTGAAGTCCGGGGTGGTTTGGGCCGAAGTGGACGGGCAGCCGATCTTTCGCCGCCAGGTGGAAAAAATCTATCACAGCCGGGTGAGCGCCAACGGCACCGCGGACAAAGAGGAAGTGCTCAGCTATGAGCTGAACATTCTGGATGAACTGATCAACAATCAGATTCTGCTGGCGCACGCCGCCCATTCCGGCATCACCGTGTCGGAGGCGGAAGTGGACACCAAAGTGAGCCAGCTTGAAAGCCCCTACACGCAGAAGGAGTTCCAGCAAAAGCTGAAGGAGCGGGGCATTCAGGAGAGCGACCTGCGCGAAGAAGTGCGCACCAGCTTGATGGTCAACAAGCTGATCACCAAAGAGGTCGATTCCCGGGTTTCGGTCAGCGAGAAGGCGATCGCCGATTATTACAATCGCAACAAGGCTGCCTTCAACGTTCCCGAGACTGAGTATCATCTGGCCCAGATTGAGGTGACTCCTCGGCCCGACAGTGCCGTGCGGAACTTGAAGAATGACGACGCCAAAACCCCGCAGACGGCCGAGCGCAAGATCATGGCGCTTTATGCGCAGCTTCACGGCGGCGCGGACTTTGCCACGGTGGCGCAGGAATATTCCGAGGATCCCAACACCACTTCCACCGGCGGCGATATGGGTTTTGTTCCGGCCTCCGGCCTGAACCAGAATCCGCGGCTGAAGAAGATTGTCCTGTCGCTGATAGTGGGCCAGATCTCGGGGATTATCAGGACCAAGGATGGCTACCATATCATCAAGCTCCTCGGCATCGAGCAAGCCGGGCAGGGTGAGCTGTCTGATCCGAAGGTGCAAAACAGCATTCGCAAAACCCTCACGAGTGAAAGGGAACAGCTTCTGAAAGCGGCCTACATTGAAAACCTGCGCGACCAGGCCAAGGTAAAAAATCTTCTGGCGAAGCAGATTGTGGAGCACGGTCCGGATTCAGTGAAGTAAGATGCAGGGGCTTACTCCAGGCGCAGGAGTTTGGCTCCGGTTTCGATTCCCGTTCCCTCCTGGACGTGGACTTGGACCACGCGGCCGGCGCGTGGCGCGCGCAGCTCATTCTGCATTTTCATGGCCTCGATCACCAGCAGCCCCTGGTCGCGGGCGACCTGCTGGCCGGCGTCCACCAGAATTTTGACGACCTTTCCCGGCATGGGCGCGACGATTTCCTGCGGGCCGTCCTGGACGGCAACGCGGCCGGCAAAGCGGCGCGAGCGCGGGTCGTGCACCTCAAGGTAAAAGCTGTGTTCGGCGAGGGTGACCACCCATCGCCCGGCGCCGCCCGGCGAGTTGTCGGAGGCCGGAGCGACGCGCGCTTCATAGGAGCGCCCGTTGAGAAGAATGGAGTAGGTGCCCGGCGCGACCTTGGCCCAGTCGGCTTCAAGCGGCTTGCCGTCCAGGGTGAATCGCTTCCCGTCGCCTGAGGCTTCAGCCTGGGCGGGGGAAGGCCACTCCATGCGATGCCGGCTGTTGCCGCTTTCCTTTTGCAAATCGATTTCGTATTTCATTCTGCTTCTCGCTATCCTCTCGCGAGCCTGGCGCAAACTACGGATTCAGCAAACGCTCACGGCCTTCGGCTTTCCAGCGCGAGACGCCCGGGCGGCGCGGCGCGGCTTGGGGCTGCGCCTGCCGGTTGCGAAGCTCGATGGCGAGCGCCAGCAGAGCCACGCTTTCGAGCGTTGCAGGCGCGGGGTTTTCAAGCGATCCCTCGGCGATCATGCGGTCAATAAATCCGGTGTCGATGTGGCCTTCGGCAAATTCCGGATGCTCCAGAAGCTGCCGGAAGAATTGCAAAGTCGTTTTCACTCCGTCCACTTCATATTCGCTCAGGGCGCGGCGCATGCGCGCCACGGCCTGGCCTCGATCGGTGCCCCAGACCACCAGCTTGGAGAGCAGCGGATCGTATTCGAGCGGCACGCGCCAGCCTTCATAGACGCCGCTATCTTCACGCACGCCGGGGCCGGAGGGAATGACCAGGCGCGTGATGAGTCCGGGCGAGGGGAAGAAGCCGCGCGCCGGGTCTTCGGCGTAAATGCGGCACTCGATGGCGGCCCCGCGCAGCTTCACGTCTTGCTGGCGCCACTCGAGGCGCTCGCCCGCGGCGATCTTGATTTGCTCCTTAACCATGTCGATGCCCATCACGAGCTCCGTGACCGGGTGCTCCACCTGCAGCCGCGCGTTCATCTCCAGAAAATAGAAATTGCGGTCGCGGTCCACCAGGAACTCCGCCGTTCCGGCATTGGTGTAAGCGGCCAGCTTGCCGATCCTGACGGCGGTCTCGCCCATCCGCCGCCGCAGATCTTCATCAAGCAGCGGGGAAGGACATTCTTCCAGCACCTTCTGATGGCGGCGCTGCAGCGAGCACTCGCGCTCGCCCAGATAAATCAGGTTGCCGTGGTGGTCGCCAAGAAGCTGGATTTCAATGTGGCGCGGGCGGTCGAGATATTTCTCCAGATAGACGGCCGAATCGTTGAAAGCGTTCTGCGCTTCCGAGCGCGCCTGGCTGAATGCGGAATCAAGCTCCTCCGGAGTGCGGACCATCCGCAGCCCTTTGCCGCCGCCTCCGGCCGCCGCCTTCAGCATTACCGGGAAGCCCAACTCCCCGGCGACGCGGCGACCAGGGAGGCCCGGCAGGACGAGAAGTTGTCGG
>CAYWMN010000020.1:24389-24947 GCA_964459065.1 uncultured Acidobacteriota bacterium
CTCCCCGGCGACGCGGCGGATTTCGCCGAGGTCTTCAAGGTTGGCATCGGTGCCGGGCACCACGGGCAGGCCCGCCTGGATGAGCACGTGGCGCGCGGCCGTCTTGGAGCCCATCAGTTCCATCGCCTCGGGCGAGGGGCCGACGAAGACAATGCCGGCGTCGCGGCAGGCGCGGGCAAACTCCGGGTTTTCGGCAAGAAAGCCGTAGCCGGGATGGATGGCTTCCGCGCCCGAGCGCTGTGCGGCGTCCAGGATGCGGTCAATGCGCAGGTAGCTTTCGGTCGAGGGCGCGGGCCCGATCAGGTAAGCCTCATCGGCGTAGCGCACGTGCAGCGCCTTGCGGTCAACTTCCGAGTAAACGGCCACGCTCCCGATGCCCATCTCGCGGCAGGCGCGCATCACGCGTACCGCAATCTCTCCGCGATTGGCCACCAGGATTTTCTTGAACATGGGTGTTCCCGTAACGCCGGGCTTGAGCCCGGCCGGCGCTTACTGCTGGCTTGACAAGCCTCTATCTTACCAGCATCTGCGGATGAGTCGTATGGGCTCTTGTCCTTG
>CAYWMN010000021.1:0-24837 GCA_964459065.1 uncultured Acidobacteriota bacterium
CCCAGGATTCGCGAGCTGGTTAATCAACTGTTCCGGGATATCCCTTCGGGGGCGGGCCACAGCGGCTTCATTCAGATCTCCTACAAGGATCTCGACCGCATTCTCACCCAGGGGGCCCGCTGGATGGTCGCGAACGGCTACGGCTACGAGGAAGACTTAACCCATTGCGAAGAAGCGGGAGCGATCGAGGGCGCCGATCCCGCCGCCGTCGGCGACCGCCCCAAAAAACGCGGCCTGCCGCAAATCGGCACGCTCGGCTCCGGCAACCACTTTCTGGAAGTGCAATACGTTGAGCGGATTTTTGAGCCCGCTATCGCCGAGCGCCTGGGGCTCTATCCCAACCAGATCGTCGTCCTCATCCACTCCGGCTCGCGCGGCTTCGGGCACCAGGTCTGCACCGACTACCTTCGCGATATGGATCAGGCCATGGCTCGCTACGGCATCAAGCTGACTGACCGGCAACTCGCCTGCGTGCCGGTCAACTCCAGCGAAGGCCGGGCGTACCTTGCGGCCATGCGCGCCGCCGCCAACTTTGCCTGGGCCAACCGCCAGGGGATGACGCACTTCACCCGCCAGGCGTTCAAGCGCGTCCTCGGCCAAAAGGAAGACCTGCGCGTGGTTTACGATGTTTGCCACAACATCGCCAAGCTCGAGCGGCACAAGGTGAATGGCCGGGATCGCACCGTCATGGTTCACCGCAAAGGCGCCACGCGCGCCTTCCCCGTGGGCCGGCCCGAAATTCCGGAAGCCTACAAGGACATCGGCCAGCCCGTGCTGATTCCCGGCTCCATGGGCACGGCGTCTTATGTACTGGTGGGCGCGCAGGGTTCGCTGGATGAGACGTTCGGCACCACCTGCCACGGGGCAGGCCGCGTGATGAGTCGTACCGCCGCCAAGAAATCCGCCTTCGCGCAAAACGCCAAGCAGAGGCTGGAAGATGCGGGCATCGTCGTGCGCTCAGAAACCAAAAATGGCATCACGGAGGAAATCCCCGAGGCCTACAAAGACGTGGACGCCGTCATCAACGTGGTCCACAACGCGGGGCTCTCTACCCGTGTGGCCCGGTTGAAACCCATTGGGGTGATTAAAGGGTGAAGGGACTCCGGCAAATTCGGCGCAAGCTGTGACGGGCAAGATAGGCTCGGACCAGGGCTCGAAGTTCGTCCACGGGTTGGTATGCGATGGAATTCTTGAACGACATCAGGAAAATAAACGAAGGATGTCCTCCCGCTCCACGCCCTTGTGCCGTGCAGTTGAGCGCAAGATTGCACTCAGCGTGCCAATGCGCAACTAACGATGCGCGGGAACTGCGATGCGTTGAGGGGACGGGTCGGAGGTTTCAAGAACGACGAGGCTGCCCTCCTGATGGACAACGCGGTAGCTCCAACTCCGGCAAAGCGCCTTCACGAGATCGTCGCCGCTCAGGTCGCGCGGAATCTTCACGTTTGGGCGAGGACCTCGTCACGAACAAGATGCAGACGGATTCGGGCCGGCCGCTCGCGCCGGTCAAAGTAGAAGGCTTTCACCGCCTCCCTCACATTGCAGCGCAGCGTCTCCCAGTTGTCAGCTTCGGTGAAGATGCCCTCGGTCAGGCACTCCGCCGCATAGCCTCCGTCAGTTTCCTGAGTAACCTCGAAAACGATCTCATCCATTGTCGTTTAGTCTACCGTTTGATGGGGGCGGTAGCAAGACCATGTCCAAACATGAGTTCCCGCATCCGAAGGCGGGCAAAAGCCCGCGGCACAAAAGATGTGCCGCGGCTGCTGCTTAGGCGTTCATTTGCTGGCTGAGGTAATTTTGGAGGCCGATTTGTTTGATCAGGTCAAGCTGGGCTTCCAGGAAGTCGACGTGCTGTTCCTCGTCCTTGAGGAGGGTTTCCAGAAGGTCGGCGGAGCTGTTATCGCCTTCCTTGCGGGCGATGGCAATGGACTTGTTATATTCCGCAACGGCGTTCTTTTCCAGCTCCAGATCGTTCTGGAGCTGCTGCTCGACGTTCTTGCCGATCTTCAGCTTGGGGAATTCGTTCAGGTTCGGAATGCCTTCCAGAAAAATGATGCGTTCAATCAGAACTTCGGCATGCTTCATCTCGCCGATCGCCTGCTTTTTAACCTCGGCATAGAGGCGCTTATAGCCCCAATTGCTCTGCATCTCGCCATGGAGGAAATACTGGCTGATGGCTTGCAACTCTTCGCCTAGTGCTTTTTGGAGAACTTCAATAACGTTGGATTTTCCCTTCATGTCGGTATTTCTCCTTCCTCCCAATAATCTATCAACTTTCGGTGATGACATCCAGAACCTTTTCCGGACGCGAGTTCCAGCGCAGCCTGCATCAGTATCAAGTCGGCGCGTCATCGGAGCCGGCGTTCTTATCGCGCACCTGGGCGATCAGGTTGCTCACGCTGTTCGCCAGATCCGCCACTGCTCCCTTGCCCCAGGCGTCCAGCTCAATCCGGTAATTGCCTGGGACGGCGCGGCGGAGCGCAGACCGTTTTCCAGGAGCAAGGATGGCCCGAAAAAGGAACCGGGAAGCGCCCGGCATCGTATACTGAAGAGGAGGGTCTTAGCCTCCACTCCCCCAAGGAGGTCGCTCCCATGTTTTGCCCACAATGCGGAAAAGAGCATTCCCAAAAAGTGAATTTCTGCGACCAGTGCGGGTCTGCCATGCAAGCCCCCACAAGGCTCCGTAAACAACTGATGCGCTCCCGCACCGACTCGAAAATCGCCGGCGTTTGCGGCGGCTTCGCGGAGTATTTTGACATGGATCCGACCCTGATGCGGCTTCTCTGGCTGGCCCTGGTGCTGGTGGGCGGCTGGGGACTGCTGGCCTACGTTATCGCCTGGGTCGTGATGCCTTTGGAGCCGGCTCCCCACGCGGCATCGGCGGATGCGGCAACGCCTGCTCCGCAGCCAATGCCTCATGCCTGACCGGCCCTTGGAACTGAGGGGCATGCTCACGTCTTGCGGCATTGTGAGGCAAAGCACCCGCCGCACAAGGCCCGAGCGGCGCGCCGCCTGCCGCCGTGGCGGCTCGGTTACCTTAAGCCCGCTAGAGGATCAAAAACTGTACGACGAACAGTGCCGCAAAAATGTAGGTCAGCGCCGGGCACTCCCGCCACCGGCCCGTCGCGACTTTGGCGATCGAGTAGGCGATCAGCCCGAACGCGATGCCGTCGGCAATGCTGAACGTCAGCGGAATGCCGACCAGGATGAGGAAAGCGGGAAGATACTCGGTGGGATCATCCCATTCGAAGTCACGAAGCACCTTGAGCATCATGGACCCGACGACGATCAGCGCCGGGGCCAGCGTGGGATAGCGGATGATGGGATGATGGCCGGCGTCAAGTCCCACGTTGACGCCTCCGCCGATCATGGAGGCCAGAGGGCTGAAGAACATGGCAGCCAGCAGCAGCACGCCCGTCACCATGTTGGCAAGGCCGGTTCTTGCGCCGTCCGAAACACCGGCCGCCGATTCGATGTAGCAGGTGATGGTGGAAGTCCCCAGCCCGGCGCCCACCGTCGTCCCCACGGCGTCCGCAAACAGGGCCTGGCCTGCCCGCGGCAGCTTGCCTTCCCGGAGCAAATCCGCCTGCTGGCCAACCCCCACCAGCGTTCCGACGGTATCGAAGAGCGCCAGGTAAAAGAGCACAAAGATGGCCGAACCCAGTTTCGCCGGTTCCAATGCAAAGAGGCCGCGCAAATCGAACTTCATGAAAGTGGGCAGAAGATGAATCTGGGTGGTCAACAATCCCTGGTAATGGACGAGTCCGGCGGCGGCGGCCATGCCGGCGGTCACCAAGATCCCCAGCAGGATGGCTCCCCGAACCCGGAAAGCCAACAGGACCAGAAGCGCCAGCAAGCCCAGCACACTCACCAGCGTCGCCGGCTGCCGGAAGTCTCCCAGCCGCACCAGCGTCCCCGGAGAGGCCACCACAAGCCCGCCGTATTCGAGCCCGATCAGAGTGATGAAAAGCCCAATGCCGGCGGCGATTCCCCGCTTGAGAGAGTCAGGGATGGAATTGACGATCCTGGCGCGAATGCCGGTCAGCGTAATGGCGATAAAGAAGATCCCCGCCAGCAGCACGGCCCCGAGAGCCTGTTGCCAGGTGAGTCCAAATCCCAGCGGAGCCGCGCCGCACAGCGTGAAGACAAAGAAGAAATTCTCGCCCATGCCCGGCGCAAGCGCCACCGGGTAATTGGCCAGCAGACCCATCAGAAAAGTGGCCAGCGCCGCGGCCAGGCAGGTGGCGCAAAGCACCGCCCGGAAGTCCATCCCCGCCTGCGACAGCACTCCCGGCTGGACGAAAATAATGTAGGACATCGCCAGGAAAGTCGTGACGCCGCCCACAACTTCCCGCTGGAATGTCGTCTGGTTCGCTTCAAGCTGGAAATATCGGGAGATTCGATCCTTCAAGCGGCCCTCGGTTTTCCAGGCAGATCCCAACGCCAGAAAGAATGCTTAGATACCACCTTATGCCGGGTGAGGACAAGCGCTTTGTCGCACTTCCACGAATCAGCCGAGAAGTCTCCGGAGCGCGCCCGCCTGGCCCGGGTTCTTGCCCAGAGCAATCCGCCGCAGCCGGCGGAACTCATCCGGGTCGAGCTTCTGCACGGTTCCCCGCCCCCGTTGAGGCGTAAACGCCAGAATGTGATCGAGGTCGGGATGCCGCACGAGTGGCGCCGCAAAGCGCACCGCCCGGCGCGGCGGGCAGAAATCCACCAGCGATCCCTGCCCTGTGTCACGGCCGTCCGAGGCGGCGCGAGCTACTCCGACCACGCATTTGCGGTCCACCTCGTAACAGAAAAAGACGTCCCCGCGCTTCACATCCCGGCGCAGATAGCGGAGGCTTGAGGCGCTCTTGATCCAATCTTCATCGCCCAGCTCATACGGCCCGTGGGCCCGCGAGCGGAAGTACTGGTCAAATCGCCAGCCGCGCCGGGTGTTGATCTTAAAGACCCATGCGCGGTGTCGCCTACGCGAGCTGCGGCTTGCTCCATTCAATGGCGGCTTTGATTTCGTTGTCGGGGTGATGAGAAAGAACCTCCTCAAAATCGGTATAGGGAACAACGTGAGTGATGATCTGCTCCATCGTCTTTCCCCACCTTTTGTACGCCTTCCCAAGATCATCAACCGCCGTCTGGAAATGCTTGCGGCTGGCATTCACGCTCCCCACCATCACCTGGTTGCGGAGCACCAGCGCCCGCATCAGGGCGGCACCATCGATTTCAAGCGGCCGGTCGCCTCCCGGAATCCCGGTCAAGACGTAAACGCCGTTGATCCCCAGCGCCCCGAGCAGATCAAACTCCACGTGAGCGATTCCCGTGGCTTCAAAAATCATGTCGATCTGTCCGTAGACATCGTCCAGATTCTGCGGCTTGGTTTGCCTTCCATCAACATATTTGCCGCCCAGTTGAGCCAGCAGAGTCGGCCGCAGCGAATCGGCGTCCACCACGTCAAGGCCCAGCACCTCGGCTCCGCGCAGCTTCAGTGCCACGGCCGCCAGCAATCCGATCGGGCCAAGTCCGGCTACCAGCACCTGCTTGCCCTCCAGCCATTTCTGGGGATCGTCCACACCGGGCAGGCGCGCCGCCTGGATCAGCAAGGCTTCGTTGATGGCTTTTCCCGCCACCGACATGGGCTCCGAGAGAACTCCCAGCGGCACCTGGTCCTTGGGCACCTTCACAAAATATTCTTCCACATCCACAACGAACTCGGTTTCGTAGCCGTCGCGCTGCTTAATTCCGCGCTCCGTATAATCGCCGGTCGAGCACATGTCGCTGCGACCGTTCACGCAAGCCGGACAATGCCCGCAGCCTCGCCGCACGGTAAAGCAGCCGAAATCTCCCGGCTTGGCAGCCTTCACGGCGCTTCCAACCTCGACAACCTGGCCGAACATTTCATGCCCGATGACAAGCTCTTTGTGGCCCGCCGGCGCATCGGCTCTTCCGCCGGAAGCTTCTTCGCGGTCCGTGCCGCAGATCCCAACGCGCAGCACCCTCATTTTGATTTCATTCTGGGCGTTGACTTTCGGTTCAGGCCGGTCAACCAAATGAACCTCAGTAGTCCCCGGAGTAATGGCAATTGCTTTCATGATGAATTCGCCCCTTTCGCACAACAAAGATATCGATAGCTTAACAAGATCGATTGCCTTTGGCGGACTTCTTTTCATTCCGGCAGCCGGGCCCAGGCCCCGGCGACGGCATTCAGCCCCACTCCGATCGTGGCAGCGGACCGGCCGCGAGTGTGCCTTGCAAAGGCATCGGCTTGTAAGTCAAGAAGTTGGGTTCTCTCAGAATTCCCGTTGACAAGGAAAAATGGTGACGCCTATCATTGGTAATTTGGGCTAATCCCTTCAAACAAATCTTAAATAAGGAGCACTCCATGTCCCTACGCATCAATGACACGGCCCCTGACTTCACCGCCGAGACCACCCAGGGAACCATTAAGTTCCACGAATGGATCGGCGATGGTTGGGCCATCCTTTTTTCGCACCCCAAAGATTTCACTCCCGTTTGCACCACTGAGCTGGGCTACATGGCAGGACTCCAAGCGGAGTTCGCAAAGCGCAACTGCAAGATCATCGGGCTGAGTATCGACCCCGTCGCCGACCACAACAAGTGGGCGGTTGATATCGAAGAGACGCAGGGTCACAAGGTGACTTATCCCATGATCGGCGACCCCGAATTGAAGGTTGCCAAGCTGTATGACATGCTCCCCGCCGACGCCGGCGACAACTGCGCAGGCCGCACCGCAGGCACCAACGCCACCGTGCGCACGGTCTTTGTCATCGGCCCGGACAAGAAAATCAAGCTGATGCTGGTTTACCCGATGAGCACGGGCCGGAACTTCAACGAGGTCTTGCGCGCGCTCGATTCCATCCAGCTCACCGCCAGCCAGCAAGTGGCCACGCCGGTGAACTGGCAGCAAGGCGGCGATGTCATTATTCTGCCCTCGGTTTCTGACGAGGAAGCCAAGAAGAAGTATCCCAATGGTTGGCAGGCTCCCCGACCTTATCTGCGGATCGTGCCTCAGCCGAACTAGAGGTTTTGCCGACAGCGGAACTCCCTATGGCAGGGCCCCGGGATGACGGATGGGGCCCTTGGGAAGAATTAAAGACGGGCAGACTTTCGCAACGTCCTCTAGCTGGCGGGTCGCATCGACCTAAGGAAAGCGGCCGGCCTTCGGAGGTGATGGCAGTGGGGGCCCCAGGTAAAAGCTGTGGAGGCCCTGCCACATTTCCTGCAAACGTGCTTCCGAACCCACAACCCGGCACGTGCCGCAGGTTGACCGGGCTAATGCCTCGTTGTGCAAGCCGATCTGCGTGACATCCTTCGCGACCATTCCCTTCCGGACAATGACTCAAGCCTGATCAGCATTCCAGCTCAGGAGCCGTCAATTGCAGCCCCTCATTCGATTGTGAAAAACGCACGACGAAAATAACTGTCGACCCGAATCATTAACCACTTCAATACTGATCAAATGTTTTAGGCAAGGCTGATTAATACTCGGCGGGATATGTGTCGCTGCGTTAATCGAACCAACGTCCTATTGCGCAGAACACAGCCGACAGTTACATTTCCGTTACCATGAAATTCTCGCCCTATTCGCCCAGCCTGGATGATGACCTGTTTCCGAAAAAAGAACCCCGCAAGAACGGGTTCTGGAAATGGGTGGTAATCATCGGTTGCGGCTTGTACTTTGTGTACCGCTCCATGCTTCCGGTGGTCCGCCTGAAATCTGCGCCTCCTCCAGGGTTCACCGCGCGGAATAGCCACCGGGGGCATAGTTTAACGTCGTCTGAAAAGCAAATCGCCCAGGCGTACTGGAATGCTGCAGTTCGCTCGATTCAATGGGCGTATCCGCGAGAAGAGTCTCTTCCTGAAACCCCTCCTCCCGACTTTCGAGTCAAGAAACAATTCCGGCAGCAATCCAGCAACATCGATTTGAGTCGTGACTTTTACTGGCGGCGACTTCGGGAAGTCTGGCGGCGGCCCGACAGCTGGCAAATATCCTATGGATGGAATACTCAATGGTTTAATCGCTGGTTAGATACCGCCCAAAACATCGCCGACCAGGCATTACAGCAATTCGCTCAAACGGTCCGCTACTGGTGGCAAGAGCTAGGCAACACCAGCTTTTCCTGAACGCTCAGAGCCTCTTGCCACATCCAGCCGGGACCGCTACCGGGCGGCACCGCCCCGGGCCGGCACTCAGGCACTGGGATTTGCTGGACCCAACGGGTGTAAAATAGAATCTTGCTTCGGAGTTCGTGCGCCAGTTGAATCCCTCGCGCTCTCCCGTCCCGCAGTCAGAACCAGGCGACTTCTTGAAGCATCGCGATATTTTGATGCAGGCAGGTCAAGTATACTGAAGAAGTGATGACCCTTTTTGAGGAAACCCGCTAAGGGGGTTTATCATCAAAAGATTTTAGAGTTCATATTCCGGGGCCGCCATGAAAAAAACACATCGAGCAGGCTGGGGATTAATCGCCGCATTCTTCTGCGGGATCGTTTCCGCGATGGCGGCAAGTCCTCCTGCAGCCGTTAAGCCATGTTCAGCCGCGAAGAACAAGATGGATGACGTTTACTGCATTGGCGACAGGCGCGTCGCCCATCGCAGCATGATTTCCGAAGGCAAGGAAATCGCAATCGGCAAGCAATATGCCGAGCAGATCGATCGCTCCGCCAGACTTGTCAAGGATCCGGTGATCACGGAGTATGTGAACCGCGTGGAGCAAAACATCGCGGAAAATTCCGACGTCAAGATCCCCATCACCATTCGAGTGATCGACTCCCCTCAAATCAATGCTTTCACGCTGCCGGGAGGGTTTATTTACGTCAACACGGGTTTGCTTCAGGCCGCCAGCAGCGAAGCCCAGCTTGCCGGCGTTCTGGCCCATGAGACCGCCCATGTGGCCTGCCGGCATTGGGCGTCACAAATGACAAAGAAGACCATCCTTCAGTACGCGATGATTCCCCTCATCTTCACCCCCGTGTCGTACCCTGTGTATATTGGTCTTTCAGAAGGCCTTAACTTCGGAATTCCAATGGCCTTCCTCAAGTTCAGCCGGGAAGATGAGGCGCAAGCCGATTTCCTTGGCTTGCAGTATATGTGGAAGGCCGGATACGATCCCAACGCCTTCCTGGCCATGTTTGCCAAGATTACCGAGGAGTTCCACAGCAACCCCGGAAGCGTTCCCAGCGTCTTTATGGACCACCCCCCTACGAAGGAGCGCATCATCAAGGCCGAAGAAGAGATCAAGAATATCCTTCCAAACCGCAAAGAGTATCTGGTTTCAACCTCGGAATTCCAGAACGTGAAAGCTCGCATGAAGACTCTTCTCGTTGCCATGAAGCGGAACAAAAAGGACAAGAACGCACCGACCCTCCTGCGCCGTAAGCCGAAAACACAGCCCCAAGGCACCGGGAAACCCAGTGGCCAAGATCAGGGAAACGATCAGCCCCCGGTGCTCCGTCGGCGCAACTGAGCCTACGGAAACGCGCTGCCTGCCGGCATATCAGAGTCAGTCGCGGGGCGGAAACGGAGGTTCGTCTGCGTCACCCGACCTTGAGCGAGACGCTGGCAAGACACCCCTCCTAAGGCAAAATGAGCAGCCGCTCTTTGATGGAATTTTTCGATCGGACGGGACTGCGGCTAGTTTTGATCGTAGATCGTAAGAACGGAACGAATTTCAAACTCCCGAACGCCCTGCGGAGTGGTCACCGTAACCTCATCACCCATTTTCTTCCCCATCAAACTACGTCCGATGGGCGAGGTTGTGGAAATCCACCCCTTGCTGACATCAGACTCTTCACTGGTGACCAGCTTGTAATTAATCTCAATTTCGCGATCAAGGTCGTACAAAACAACTTTCGACCCGAAGGCGATCCGGTCTTTCGGAATATTATTGACATTGACGAGGGCCAGGTCTGCCACGCGCTTTTTGAGTTGGGAAAGACGCGCCCCAACGTAATCCTGCCGCTGCTTGGCCATGATGTACTCGGCATTTTCGCTCAGATCGCCGTGAGCGCGGGCACGCTTCAACTCCTTGGGTAATTCGTGGTTGAGTTCGTGCTCAAGGGCCTGGATCTCTTCCTCCAGTTTCTGAAGAATCGGTGTCGACATGTGGTAAACGAAGCCTCCGCTTTTCCTAGTATTATAGATAAAACTGATACGGGGTGCAATGGGGGAAATGCGGCCAGTTCTGGAGGAAGAAACCGGCCGACCGCTACAAGAAAACGACAGATAATAAAGAGGTTAGCTTATTCAACTGAAGCAAGACGCGGCCACGTTGCGTTGACTTCACCCAAGCCGTATGTTAGCGTTAGGAAACTGGGTGATTTATTGAGAGACTTTCCGGATGGCTTTCAAAAAAGCCAAATCGCTGCAGGACGCTCACAAGTACGCCATTCAGGGAAAGCATGCTTTGGCCATCCAGCAGTACCTTGCCGTCCTTGAGCACGACCCGTCCAACCTCATTCTGCTCAATACCATCGGCGACCTTTATATCCGGGACAATCATGTCGCGGAAGGTTTGAAGCATTTTTACAAACTAGCGGATGCCTACGTGAAGGAAGGCTTTATCGTCCGGGCAATTGCCATCTACAAGAAAATCTCCAAAATCGACCAGAATAGCGTTGAGCCGGCCCTCAAACTGGCTGACCTGTATCAGTCTCAGGGCCTGGCTCGCGAGGCCCGTGAGCAATTGTCGGGCGCTTTTGAGTTTTATAAAAAGACCTCACAACTGGAAAAGATTCTGGAGGTTCTGCGCAAGCTTGCCCGCCTGGACCCGGACAATCCGAACTCGCACTTACGATTGGCGCAGTACGCCGAGGAGGCAGCAGAACAGAAGGAAGCTGCTGACGCCTACCTTGAAGCGGCTCGGGCGGCCGAACGCCAGGGCGATGCTTCCACCACCGAACGAGCTTTGAAAAAGGCAGTGGTACTGCTCCCAGATGATCCAGAGGTGCAACTTTCGCTTGCTCGCCAAGCCTTCCATAAGCGGCAACCCGAACAAATCGAAAAGATCCTGGCTAACTGCCCCCAACTCCAAACCGATCCGAGAGGCCAGCAGCTCTTGTTTGAAACTTACCTGGCGGTCCACAATTTGGATGCCGCGGAAAAGATGCTGCCGGATGTGATCCAGACATCCCCTTTGGACGCTTCCTTTTTCGCCGATTTTGCCACCCAATGCCTGGCCGAGCAGAATTATAATCAGGCCTTCCGTGCTGCCAGCTCAGTTGCCCAAGCCCTGATCGAGAAACAGGTCACGGGCCCCTTGATGGAGGTTTTGCGCAAGATATGGTCGGCGATGCCGGAAAAAATAGACAACCTCGAGCTGATCTGCCAAATCTGCCAGAAGACCAACGACGAGGCCACGCTTCCGGACGTCCTTGAAGCCCTGGGCCACGCGTACGTCCAGGCCGGACAGTTCAAGAAAGCCGAAGAAGCATACGCCAAGCTGGTTGCCGCTGAACCAGCCAACGAGACTTACAAAGACTTGCTCAAGCAAGCCCTCCAAAAACAAGGCAAGGAGTACACCGCGGCTGATTTTGCATCGCTAGTGGGATCGGGCCTCGCGCTGGAGCCGGAGTTCCCGCCCGCGCGCGTTCACGAAACCACGCCGCAGCCCCATCCGGAAGGCGCCCCGCAAGGTCCGGAAGAAATCCACCTGACGCCATCAGCCGGCTCCCCGGATTTCCTTGAAGAGGTTGAGCAAACCCCGGAATCACAGGAAATACCGTTGGAGATCCAAACCCCAACGGGGGGTGCGCCAGCGCCGGCGGCCGATTCTCTGCCGGCGGAAAAAACGAGTAACAAAGTCCCCGCGTTTAATTACTCTGAAAGCCGTGAGGAAATAGCGTTCTACGTTGCCCAGGGCTTCTACGAGGAAGCCCAGCGGGCGGTGCGGGACATCGAGGGGAAATATCCTCATGAGCCGAGAGTCGCCGACCTGCGGCGACTGGCCGACGAACGAGAGCAGCAGCGCGCACAGGAATCGCAAGCTCCGCCGGAAGAGGAAGTCCAAACTTCGGACGACTCCCCGGGTGTGTCAGTCGATTTAGCGGGCGAGTTATCGTCAAGGCTTGAAAAGATCCAAACGCCTGAGCCCGCGCCTGCTGCGGCTGATCCGCCGCCGGCAAATTCCTCCGATGGATCAACGCAGGAAGCCTTCGCTGATTTGAGCGGCCTCCTCGACGAGCTTCAGGAATCGAAAGGGCCGGAAGTTGAATCCGACGATCCCGAAACCCATTATAATCTTGGGGTAGCTTTCCGGGAAATGGGTCTTATCGATGAAGCGATTGGAGAATTCCAGAAAGCTGTTAAGTCTGGAAAATCTGAAAATCCGCCCCCCAATTATCTCCAGGGATGTACACTGCTTGCTGCCTGCTTCATCGATAAGGGAATGCCGGGCGTCGCCGCCCAATGGTATTCCCAGGCGATTGAAATCCCAGGTCTTGACCAAGATGCGATCCTGGCACTCCGATACGATTTAGGAGCCGCTTATGAGCAAGCAGGCGAATACAAAAGCGCGCTCGAGGAATACACCAAGGTGTACAGTCAAAACATCGACTACCGGGACGTCGCAGACAAAATCCGCATTCTCCGGCAGAGGGCGGACTAATCCTTTCCCCGGTATCGTAATGATAAGTCCAACGCAACCCACGGTCGACGAAACCTCGGCGGGAGTTCGCTGTCCCAAACCAACTCACAGCCGGTGGGTCACCATTCTATTTATTGCGTTTTGTTTTGAAATGGGCGTGTTCCTTTTCATCTTTCCGTGGGTTCCCGTCTGGCACCAGAACTTCTTTGTACAGCGTTATCAGTGGGTCGCCGCCCTATCGCAAAACGATTACATGCGGGGCGGCATCTCTGGAATTGGCCTCATCGACATCTTCCTGGCCCTTTCTGAACTATGGCGGATGCGAGGCCCCCTCGGATTGATCCGCTCCCGGGATAATTCAGGGTAAGCTTATCCCGGAAACATTGGAGAGAAGGAACTAAAAGACATTTCCCGCTTCCCTGATCCAGATGGAGAATCCTTTGCCAAGGTCTCGCCCTTCAATCCAGCTTTGCTACATTACAGACCGCCGGGGCCTGGCTTCGGGAAACTTACACTCCCGGATCCAAGCGGCGGCCGAGGCCGGAGTTGATCTGATTCAATTGCGAGAGAAGGACATGCCAACCCGCGAACTCGCGGAATTAGCCGCGGAGGCGGTTCGAATTTGCCGAAAGACAGAAACGAAAATCGTCATCAACGATCGCCTGGACATCGCCATGAGCGCGGGAGCCGATGGAGTGCACCTGGGTGGACAATCTTTGCCTACGGAGGATGTTCGGCGTGTAGCCGGAGACAATCTCCTCATTGGAGCTTCGTGCCATTCGCTCAGCGAGGCTCTTGAGGCCGAATCGGGTGGCGCAGACTATATTCTGCTGGGCCCGATCTTTGAGACTCCTTCCAAGCTCGCCTACGGGCCGCCCCTCGGCTTGGCCAGGTTGGCAGAAGTCTCCAGACAAATAAAGATTCCCGTAATTGCTTTGGGCGGAGTTTCACCTGAAAGGCTGGCGGAGTGTCTCGCAGCGGGGGCAAACGGTATTGCAGGGATTCGAATATTTCAAGATTGCCCGTCGCTTGCGGAGAGAGTGAAAGAATTACGTGCCAAGGACCCGCATTTAATTAAAAACCAAGCATAACAAAGTATTCCGTATACAGACGATTAAGGAATCATGGACGGCGCTGTTCAGGCATGAACGTCAAGGCTATCCACCACCAGGCGACCCGACTTCGGACGCAAAACAACCGCGTGGAACGTCCGAGCCAGTCCGCTTTTGTGAAACACACGCTGTGAAACTGTTAACTTTGGACTGCGCAAGTCCACCGTCGCCACTTCTGCGCCGTCCAGTTGGACCTCGACGATTCCATAATCCGGCCCTTTAGGGCTCCAAAGGGTGAAGCCTGTCCCCATAAAATTCCATTTCGCGCGCCCAGCGTTATCCCGCCGCACGGCGCCGGCCCCAAAGCGGAATACGGGGCCGCTCTGTTCCAGCCAATGGGCCGGATTTTCCCCAGCGCCCAGCCAAGACTCCGTATAAAGATACGAAATGGTAGCGGGATGCCACCGACCGGCAACTGAGAACTTCGCGACCTCAACATGGGTATGGGCTTCCGCTAACAAACCAAGCAGACCGCCGACCGGTTTCATAATTCCTTTCCAGGCTTTCTTGCCACCCAATGCCAGCGCAGTCAAACTATCAGCATGATGCACGATGGTGATCCGCCAGCGTCGCTGGGGTTCTGCCGGTCCTTTCGCGATGACCCGCTTTTTTCCCTGCGAGTCGACCGTGACAACTTTCCAGCCGTCGGAAGACAACTCAAGCCCGTGGTGGCTCGCCAGGGAAAGCGAATGCAAGGTGGCATCCGACGTAGGTTTGTTGGGTCCCAATGGAGCCCTGTAATTCCAAATAATTCGCGCCGTGCCGCGGACATCAAGTTCAGCCTCAAGGGTGAAATCGGTGTAACCCCGTCTGAGGCATGTAAGGCTGGGAGCGTTATCTCCGCTAAAATACAGGCCTCGACTCTTCAAAGGAGTTGACCACGGGCGCGCCGCCAGATTGATCGTGCCGTTTCCCTCCGTGTTGCGCGAGGGAAACATCGCCCATAACATGCCTTGCTTGTCCACCCAGCCTGAAAACGTCTGCCCCCAGATCCCAAACGCTTCGTTGGGGACATCATGACTGTGCCAAACCGACCCATAGCGAAAAATCTCCCAAGCCTTCGGATCAGCAGCTTTCTCGAGAGGCGCCCGGAAAATCACCTGAAAGTTGCGGTTGCGAGCCACTGACGTGGCCGGCGCATAGACCCAGCCCCCATTCGTGAAGGCAGGAAAGAATTCCATGAGCGGAGGATGGAAATGGCCGGTTTCAACATGACGAACCAGTTTGCGCTCCGAGTAGGGACCTTGAGGGCTGGGCGCCGTCATGGCAAACAGCGCCCAACTGTAGGGGGGATGATCCATCATGGCCAGGACAAGCCAGTCGTTCTTGCGGCGCAGCAGCGTTCCGGCATAGGTGCGCTGATATCTTCCCAGCAACGGTTTCAGAGTGGAATTGAGGGTAATCGGCTGCGGGTCGCGGTGCCAGGGACCCTCCGGCCGACTCGCCCATGCATAGGCAAGCCCGCCATCCGCGGCGGCGAAATTCCGCCGGGCCCAGTCGTAAACCATGTGATAGCGGTTACCGTCGAAAAGCACGCTCACGTCCGGTGTACTCCCGTTCCTGTCAAACATCCCGGGATCGCCGTGAAGGATGACACCAAGATTCTGCCAGCTTCTGCCCCGGTCCTCTGAACGGTACAAGATACACCGGCTGGGAGGCGGTCCGCCGTAGCCGGTCGCATAATCGCCGACGTAGAGATACCAGTTGCCACTGCGGGGATCAGAAAAGAAAAAACCGTTTACCGGCCAACCGTAAGGAGGCCGGCCGGTGAGGATTGGATTGTCGGGCAGACGCTGAAAAGAATCAAATGACGGGTCGCCGTACACGGGATGCCGCAGCCATACATCGACAAACTGTGATTGGGCGTAATCAACTTCAACCACCGAGGCAGGCCGCAGTCCCCGGGGCTGCAAGCCGCCGGCTATCGCCAAGGTCGCACCCGCTGACGATTTCAGAAAATTGCGCCGACCTATCAGGGTTTGGTGCCGCATGACGACTTCGCCAAACGGGGGGCGGCCACTGAAAGCCTTCTGAATCATCAAGAGGACCCTGCTGAAGCAATAACGGTGCGGAGCCCCCGCAAAACACGTCAGTAAAGGCTTTTGCTCTTTGGCTTTGTGGCAAGCTTTCCCATTGGCTCAAGAAACTCGCGGGCGCCTGAGGACATCAGTAGAATTTCGGTGCTCGCTTGGAAAAACAAGAAACCTTGTTCAAGATATTTCTTCATCGTACCGGGGTCCGCGACCGGCGCGCCAACCACCTTGTGATGTTTCCGGGCCGCCTTCACGACTTTTGCAATCGCCTCCTGAACTTCAGGAGGGTCTTGTTCACCCCGAAATCCCATGGAGAATGAAAGGTCGCTGGTCCCGATAAAGAGCACGTCCAGACCCGGGGTTGATGCGATGGCGTCGATATTCTCCACGGCCTCAGCTTCTTCAATATTTACAATCACCATAACGTTGCGATCCGCAAAGTCGTAGTAGCCTTCAGCCGCCGGCCAGCGAAACGTCGCCAGCCCTGCGCCGGAGCCACGCCCGCCGTGCGGCGGGTATTTGCAAGCCGCCACTGCGCGCTGCGCCAGTTCCGGCGTGCTGGTAAACGGAAAAACAACGCCCAGGACACCGGAATCCAGAACCCGCTTTGCCGTCCACAATTCATTCACCGGAACCCGCGCGAACGGTACGGCCTTGAGTCCCCGCGTCGCCAGCACCATGCTCCGCAGAGTTTCAAGAGTAATCGGGCTATGTTCCATTTCGATCCACAGGAAATCGAAACCGAGGTTGGCAGCCTGTGCCGCAATCTCCACACTGGGAACGGTAAGCGTTAAGCCAACCACAGGCTTTCCCTCCCGCAGAGTTTTCTTGACGGGGTTTTCTGAAAAGGCTTCTACTTCAGGTGACATTCCTGCACCATCCTCGGCAACCGTAATTTAATTTCCGGGTAAATTGTGCTTCAGCAGGAAGGCGGCCTGAAGAGATCCCTTCGGCGCCAACCGTTTCTTGGCACTGATGGGCCGACATCCGCCCTTCCCAGTTATCCAAGAAGTTCATCCAGGAGGGAAGCTCCCGAGACAGGCCCTAACCCTCGAAATCCGTCTTGCAGATCCCGAAACGTTTCGAGGTCCCGGACCCAGGACCTTACGCCGGTTGCGGACGTTCGTGGCCCGGTACGCCGCCGGAAGGCTGCGGCTTCAGGACCTCCGTGGTATCCGATTCACCCGGCTGCTGCGGCGGCGGTTCGGGCCGGACAATCGCTGGCAAGGGTTTGCCTTCGATCAGCAGCTTGACTTCAACGGCGTCAAGAACCTCACGGACCAGTAAAGCTTCCGCGATGCGCACCAGGGTTTCCCGGTTGGAAGTCAAAATATCTTTGGCCCGCTGATACCCGGTTACCACAAACTTCTTCACTTCCTGGTCGATCTTGATCGCGGTGTCCTCGCTGAAATCCCGCTGCGTCGCCAAGTCCCGTCCCAGGAAAATTTCCTGCTGGTTTTTGCCATACGACAGAGGGCCCAGGTCCGACATGCCGAACTCGCAAACCATCCGCCGGGCAATGCCCGTGGCCTGCTCAATATCATTGCCGGCGCCCGTTGTGATGTGATTGAGGAACAGTTCCTCAGCCACGCGCCCGCCCATCATGATGGCCAGCTGAGATTCCAGAAAGTCCTTGGTGTAAGTATGCTTGTCATCAAGCGGCAGTTGCATGGTAACGCCGAGCGCCATGCCGCGCGGAATGATCGTAACCTTGTGCAGCGGGTCGGCATTCGGCAGCATCGCGGCGACCAGCGCGTGCCCACCCTCGTGAAAGGCCGTATTGCGCTTTTCGGCGTCGGAAAGGATCATCGATCTTCTTTCCGGCCCCATGAGAACTTTGTCCTTTGCCGTATCGAGATCCCGCATGCTGACCTGCTTGCGGTTTTGGCGCGCCGCCAGCAACGCTGACTCATTCACCAGGTTGGCTAGGTCAGCCCCGGAAAATCCCGGCGTGCCGCGCGCCAAAACGGCCAGGTTGACATCCTCGGAAAGCGGAATCTTCTTCGTGTGCACTTTCAAAATGGCTTCGCGCCCCTTGACGTCGGGCCGGTCCACCACCACGCGGCGGTCAAAGCGTCCCGGTCGCAGCAGCGCCGGGTCCAAAACATCGGGCCGGTTCGTGGCTGAGATCAAGATAACGCCTTCGTTGGACTCAAACCCATCCATTTCAACAAGGAGCTGGTTCAGCGTCTGTTCCCGCTCATCGTGACCGCCGCCGAGACCTGCGCCGCGATGGCGGCCGACCGCATCAATTTCGTCGATAAAGATGATGCAGGGAGCATTCTTCTTTCCCTGCTCAAACAGGTCCCGCACGCGGGAGGCGCCAACGCCCACAAACATCTCGACAAAGTCGGAGCCGGAAATTGAAAAGAATGGGACATTGGCCTCACCCGCAATCGCCCGGGCCAGCAGGGTCTTTCCGGTTCCCGGGGGCCCCACAAGCAGAACACCCTTGGGGATGCGCCCGCCCAACTTCTGGAATTTTTGAGGTTCCTTCAGAAATTCGATAATTTCCTGGAGTTCCTCTTTGGCCTCCTGCACTCCCGCGACGTCCTTGAACGTCACCTTCTTGTGCTGGGTTGAAAGCAGCCGGGCGCGGCTCTTCCCGAACGAGAGCGCTTTATTCCCTCCGCTTTGCATTTGTCGCATGAAGAAAATCCAAAGGCCAACAAGCAGCAACAGCGGGAGACCGTTCGCAAGCCAGGTCATCCAGGTACCATTCGAGTCGTCCTTGATGGTGACCCGAACGTCTTTGCTGACGAGGTTTTTATAGAGGTCAGGATAATTGCTGGGAATGGTGGTCTTGAACTTGGCGTTGTCTTTCTTGAGAACCCCTGTAACACTGCCTCCGGAAATCGTCACCTGCTGGACGTTCCCATTGTCGACCTGATTGACAAACTCCGTGAAGGTATAGTTGTTGACATGCTCACCGGTGCTTGACCGCACGACGGCCCAGATCAGTAAAGCGGTGACCGCCAGCACCACCCAGAAGATAATGTTTTTGACCGCCGAATTCACGCTGGTTCCTCCTGTTCCGCTTCAGGGGGAAACACCTTAGTCGCTACCCCCACATTATTGGATGCGCCAAAGCGCACTTCCGAAACAGGGCTTGTTCCTATTTGAGGAATGCCCGACCGTGGCCCCAAATCACACATGCGCCTTCCGTCCCATTCTCCCGCGCTAAGTGCTTGAATCTTCAGCTCAGGATGGCTTCTTGGACCAAAAGAGTTCTGCCCTCGGGTTCCGCCGCCCCAGCCCAACTTGCTACGGGAAGCCCGCGCCCGCAAACAATGCCCCGCTCACTGTCGATCAGAGGCCAAAGAATACGCTGGCGTACCGGAATCCTGCTTCGGCGAAAGAGTTCCTTAACCCTCACTGATTTCAGATGGCCTGCGGGACAGTACCGGTCTCCTTCTTGCCAGTTCCGGAATACCAATCTTGCAGGCAGGTTAAGCGGATTCAACTCCGGCCATACACCTTTATTATAGTCCCTCGGAGCTTTGCCAGAGTCAACAATTTTAAAGGTAAAACTTCGATTAATCTCCGGCACCGAGATCACAGCGGGGGGAACCACCGCATACGAGAAGCCGGACGCCGGGACTTCCTCGCGCTCAACGGAAAGGATCAGCCATTCAAATTCCGTCCGCGCCACCAGCCGATGGGGCAACAAAAGCTTTTTGCCGCTTTGCGCTTTGCGGGCAAATTCCAGCAGGGCTTCAATGTGCTGGCTCGTCATCCCTTGCAGGGTGCCCGCAGCCGCCTGCACGATTTGCCGCAGGACTCGCCGAGCCAGGGCTGGAGACAACCCCTCGAACACACGCCGGGGGATTCTTTCCTCGCCCTGTTCGCGGAACCGCCAGGCGCCGGCACGGTCCCTCGCCTCAAAGGCAAGATGCGCTTCGTCTTCCCGCGCCCGCGCAGCCATCTCACTCAGCAGCCTTTTGATCTCTGGGTTATATTCCCTTTCAAGGAGGGGAAGCAGCTCAAGGCGAATTTTGTTGCGGCGGAAGCGGGTGCTATGGTTGGTGGAATCCACGCGAAACGGCAGGTTTCGCTCCCGAACCTCCGCCTCAACCTCATTCCGAGTCAGGCGCAGGAAAGGCCGGAAAATCTTGCCCTCAAAGCGGGGATGGATGCCTCCCAGGCCTTGGGTCCCCGTACCCCGAAGAATGTGCATGAGAACCGTTTCGGCCTGGTCATCCAGAGTATGGGCGGTTGCAACCTTGTCAAGCCGGCCTTGGCGGATGAGGGCAAGAAAAAAACGGTAGCGAAGCTCGCGGCCGGTCGCCTCCAAATTGCGCCGCCGCTTACGGGCTTCTTCCAGGACGCGGGCTTCGCCGCGCAAGAACGGCAGGTGCAGATCCCGGGCGCGTTTTCGCACAAAGCTTTCATCTTCATCGGATTCCGCGCCGCGCAGGTGGTGGTTAAAGTGAACAACCGACAAAATAAATCCCGTTTCACGGGAGAACTGCTCAAGAAAATCGAGCATCAGAAGCGAGTCCGGCCCGCCGGAAACCGCCGCCCCAATCCGCTCGCCAGGAAGGAAAAAACCGGCCCGGCGCATCTCAAGCGCCCATCGGTCATAAACTCTGCGGCAAGTTCGCATAAGGATAGGTCCCAACTTGCGTTTATTGTAGCATCATGGTCTTCCAGAGGCCGATTTCACGGAACACTCAGGCCCCGGAAATCAGGTGTCGAAACAGAATCGAAACAAGGGGAAATTAAACTTACGGCCGCGGTACGGGCCGGAAATGGGCAGGCTCTTAAGACTCTTCTACCCCAGCGCGGTGCGAAGCACCAAAAAGACCGCCAGGACAAACAGCGCAATCCCGAAAAAACGCTTCAGCTTGGTTTTGTCTACCTGAACAGACGTGCGCGCACCAATTTGCGCTCCTAAAAAAATGCCCGGCACCAGAATGACGGCGATCCGCCAGTCAAAGTGTCCTGCGGCCAGATGGCCAAAGAATCCCCCGGTAGCCGTCAGCCCCACCATAAAAGCAGAGCTACCGACGGCAATGTTCATCGGGACTCCAAACAGCAGAACCAGCATCGGAACTTTAAGGATGCCGCCGGATACTCCAACCATTCCGCTGATGACCCCCGCAACAAAGGCGATGGGAAGCGCCAAGGCAAGGTTTACGCAATAAAGATTTAAGCCGATTTCCCGCCGCCAGTGAAAGAAACTGCTGGGCAAGCCTTTGCATCGGCTCGGCGTTTCAAAATGTTTCACCATAAAGAATGCTGCAACCGTGATGACCGCGGCAAATAAATAGGTCAAGGAACGGCCGGAGAAATGGCCGGAGAATAATCCGCCCAGAAACGCTCCAAAGCTCGTCGAGCTCTCCAGGACCAAGGCCAGAGGCCAGTCCACCACTCCGTGTTTGCGAAACACCAGGGTGGCGGAAAGCGAGGTGATCATAATCAGAAAAAGACTTGTGGCGGCAGCCGTTTGGAAATGGAAGCCAAACAGGAGTTGGACGGGCGTGTAAAGCACGCCGCCACCCACGCCCATCGCGGAAAACACCATTGCGATGGAGAACATCACGAGATAGAAAAATATGAAGACGAGGACGCTCATTGGCAACTCTGCTTATCTATCCCGGGGTTGTGCCGGCGATATGCTTTCTAAGGTTTCCATTCTTGCACACTTGAAATTCTGGGAGCCGGATTTTGAGGTTTGGGCTCTCGCATGGCGGCCCGGAAAGTACGTTCAGACTGGGTCATCGCCTTCAGACGGTCTGCGGACCCGCCACCGTCTGTTGCAACGGAACTGAAGGGAAATCTCGTGCCGGTTAACCTCCAAGGCAGAAGGGTCCGGCTTCTTCCCGGATAAGTCAAGTTAAGATTTGATGAACGCCCGAACCTCTGGAACGGTCGATGAGGAATAATCAGACGACCGGCCCTTGGCCAATGGATCGGCAACAAAACAGAAGACGCTGAGGCTATTTCCCGTTCTTGGACTTGGGACCCCAGGTCCAGTAGAGCCCAAGATAGGCGTAATTCTCGGATTGTCCGGCAACAGTATGACCGTAACAAAAAAGCAACTGAAAACCCGGATCGTGGAGGGTATAGTAACCTCCAAAGTCAACCATCGTGGCTTCTCGGGAACTCAGGGTCCCGGCGGTTTCCCGGCCATGATAGAAAACCTCGCCTCCCAGGGTTAGCTTCTTCCCCAGATCATGCTGAATCAGCGTTCCCCCGAACGGGTAATTCCGGGCGCCCTGGATGTGGCTGAAGGTTTCCCCGCCGCCCCAATTGACGGTCCAGGAACCGACGCTCTTCTGCATCCAGAGAGGAATCTTCCATGAAGGCTTGCCCGCGCCTAATCCTCGAGCAGGATTGCCCATTGGAATTTCCATCATGGTGAAAGTTCCGATCATCGGGCGATGTTTCGTCTCCTGAACAAACCGATATTGGAGGCCCGCTTCACCGTCGGTCAGGCCGAAATGCGCCGGCCCGTCGGAGGGAAAGGCTGCTCCGGCGGGTACAATAAAATGAAACATCATGTTGCGAACGCCGCTCCAGTTAAGCTCCACGGCCGGCCCAGCCAGGTCCGTTTCTCCCGGGCTTGAACCCACGGTGGAAAACGTATAAAACTCAAAGTGCCGGTATGGGATGACGTCCGGGTCGTCCATCTGAAACGGCGGCCCAGCCATGACACTCCGGGGCAACAAGCAAAACGCAATCAGCAAAAGAAAAAAGATCGGTTTCATAATTCGTCCTCGAAAAGCTCGCCAAACAGTTCTTTGACGCGATGTTTTGCCGTGTGCAGCGCTTTCCGGCCCGCCGGGGTGGCCCGATAGACCCGACGGAAACGCCCGCCGACCAACTGGCGGGAAGAACGCAACAGTCCCTTCTTTTCCAATCCGCTGAGGAGCGGATAGACCGTGCCTGGACTCAGCCGGTAGCCGTGTCGGCCCAGCTCTTCAATCATTCCCAGGCCAAAAATCGGCTCCTGACAGGCATGATGAAGAACGTGAAGCCGGATCAGGCCCGAATAGAGCTCAACTCCGTGGTTCGAATCAGCCATTCGATTATGACGCCGGTTATTGCTTGGTTGCGGGCGCAGCCTTCCCCGAAGCCTTTGAAGGAGCCGCTTTCAGCGCGGCAGTCACGGCCGGCGGCAAGTTTGTGGCGTCCACTAAAAGTGCGCTCAACTCCCGGATTTGTGTGTCATTGAGCGACGCATGAAAACCCGGCATTCCGGTCAGACGGATCCCATTTTTGACTTTCCAGTAGACTTCGCTGGGAGGGTCATCCATCTTTCTCGCGTTGGGCCGGAAAAATTGAGGAGGGTGCGGGTACATGCCCTTGGCGACCGCCGTGGGAGACTCGTCGGGAAGCCCGTGGCAAACTGCGCAGTCCTGCCGGTAAAGCTGCGCCCCCGCGATCAGAGAGTCTTGATTAATATTCGTGAGGTGGATTGGAGTTTCGTGGCGGTTGATCGTGGCATGCATGGCCGTCTTCACAAGAAAGTGTTCCAGCGGCAGTGGCGCCGCTGAAGTTGCAACCGGTGCATTGCCTGAACGCAGGTACCAATAGAAGCCTGCCGGAAGCAGGATAATCCCAATCACAAGGCCGGTGAGAAAAGTTTTCATTGCCGGGGCGCTCCTCTGTTACGGAATTCGATATTGCGTTTCGATATCGGCCACCGATTATAGCACGCAGCCAGCAATTTTTAGAAAGCTCTTATTCGCGATGTGATCCGCCCTGCGGAAGTGGCGTGTGAGGCTTGGCGGACGGCGCAGTCTTTTCGCTCCGGCCCTCAAGCGCGGCGGCGGCTCCGGGGGGCAAATTCCTTAGGTTTTCCAGAAATTGGCTCATTTCCCAGAGTTGTTTTTCGGAAAAGGATTTACCGAATCCCGGCATCCCCGTCAAGCGGACTCCGTTTTTAACTTTCCAATAGTCCTTCCGGCTGGCGGGACGGAAACGACGGCTGGGATCATACGAACGGACCGGCTTCGAATGGAAGAATTGCGGCGGATGCGGGTACATTCCCCTGGCAATCACCGTGGGCTGCTGATTGGGGAATCCGTGACAAACGCCACAATATTGCCGATAAGCTTGCGCGCCCCTGACCAGGTCTGATTCGGTCGGCGGCCCGGCGTCCGCCTTGGGCAGCTCGCGTTCCATGGTTGCGTGCATCGCGAGGCGCGCAAAAAAGCGCTCAAAGGGCAGCGGTGAGGCCCCCGTGGCGACCGGGGCATGTCCAGAAATCAGATATAAATAAAATCCCACCGGAACCAGAAGGATTCCTATGATGACGGCAATTACGTATTTTTTCATAACTCCGAAAGCTCCTCTCGATGGCAACCGGGGCAAAGCATATCACGCGCTCCAGACCCTCGCGGGCCGGGTTGGAAGCGGCCGGGTTCTAAGACTCACCACAAACTGCGCGATCCCGGCGCGGCAGCCGGGTCTGGGCACCGGCCGGAACAGCTTGCGCCCTGCGCCGGCGCGCAATCAGGAAATCAAGATGACCCAAGGATTATGCTGGCAAGACACGATCAATGCGTGTTCATGATGACAGCATATTTAGCGTGGCATCGAACCCGGGGCCAATAGTCAACGGTCTTCGTCCGACCATTGTGCTTGATCGTGAATCGAAGCGGAGGATTGTGAACCTTGGAAGGCAACCCTTCAAAACGCGCTTTCCCTTCACTGTTGGTCCCGATCTGAAGATCCATTTTCTTGGTGCCGAGAAAACCGTACGAGATCTTCACTGTAATCTGGGCGTTGAAAAGAGGATGATTGAGCCGCTGGCTGACGGTAAAATCCGCTGAGCAGGCCCCGATGTCCGCGTTGACAGTCGGCACCTCGGCGGCCTGCGAACGAGCCGACGCGACGCCGCCAAAGGCCAGGCCGAACACTACCACCGCGAGGAACGAGGAAATAACTTTATGTCTGCAGATTGAACGGATCATCGCCACCACCCATATTATCTGAAAATAACACGATAAGGATATCTCACCTCTTCCTCAGATTCCAATCAGCGCAGCCGAGTTGCCAGGCAATTCCCGGGCGTCACACTGGATGCAGTTTTGCCCAAGCCCGGAACAGCCCCAATGGGGATTGGCCCTCGAGTGAAAC
>CAYWMN010000022.1:0-24709 GCA_964459065.1 uncultured Acidobacteriota bacterium
TCCTTGAAAACCGGATTCTCGCGGCTTGCATGGATCATCTTTGCCAGCAATCTTCCCGCCGTCGCTGCAATGTCCAAATCGACCTGGCCTTCAAGCAGCAACTTTTTCCACATGACTGAGCGCGCCGGGGCCGCCGTCATGATGTATAAGAAGTTTTCCCGGTCAACATGAATCACGCGTGGAATGCAGTCGCCGAGAACCGGCGACAGGCCCTCAATTGCGGCGGCTTCCCGAAAAATTCGTTGCCGGGTCGAGCGCCAGTCGTCTTCCACGCGCAGCTTAGCAAGCGACTGCTTGGCCACCCACCTCCCTTGCGGCCCTTCAATCAACAACACACTATTTGAAACGCCGCCACCAAGCTCCCGAATCACGAGTTGGTCCGGATTCCGAATGAGGCCCCGCTGACCGAGGTATTCGCCAAGCGTCTCAGGAGCCAACGGATACCCGGCGGCCGGCTGCATACTGGAATTGGTTGCGCTCATTGTAGCTTGCTCAAATCCTTTCGACCGGTTCCGCCATTGCGTTCAGCCGGCCCAACAAACGGTACCGCGCGCCGCACTTCCCACACCGCACTTCGCGTCCGCCGTCGGAGTCCTCACCGTGAGAGTCTCCGACAAAGTTCGCCAGGCCGAAGTGGCCGTCCTCGGAAGCATAAAAATCAAACATCGCCGCATTGCAGCGCCTGCAGAACTGGCGCCGATGCTGCACCCCGTAGGATTTATTCACGGCTGACCTGCCACCGCGGGAACTTCGGCCACAATCAAATCTGACCGGAAGCCCCATTGAGAAACTTGCTCCTGCCAGGTTATCTTCCAGCCGTTCGCGGCCAGGACAGCCGCCACCGGAACCGGCCGGCAGCCTCCCACGACAAGTGGCATGTGCCGGTAGACCCACATCCAGACCGGATTGAGGATGCACCCTTGAACCGCCATGTTGAGGACAATCAATCGTCCGCTGGGTTTCAGCACGCGGCGGAACTCCCCCGTGGCAGCCTGGATGGCGGAGTCCGGAAATAAATCGAGCATATAGAAATTGAAAAGCGCGTCAAATGTCCCTTCGCGAAAAGGGAGCCGGCATGCGTCGGCACGACACAGAGCGTAGCTTCCATTGCGTTCCAACTTCAGCCGACGGCGGCTTCGGGCCAGCATCCGAGGGGCTTGATCGACGCCCACGCACCGGCTGAGATGCTTACTCCCGAGGAGTTTCAAGTAGAATTCGCCGCTGCCGACGGCCACCTCCAAAACGGAGTCGCCTTCCAGCAGGCAAGCTCGTTCATAAGCGCGCTGGGTTGCTTTGCTTTCAAAGAGCTTTGCCCAAATTCCGTAGAAGGGCGCCATGCGGTCGTACAACTTTTCCAACCGCGCACGATCCAGGTTCGCAAGCGCGCCTCCAGCACCCGGCGATTCGGATTGAAAATCTCCCAGCATAAGATAAGATGAAACCTAGATAGGCGTGTCAACATCACAATCATATCAGGTGAATCCATGGAACGGCGAACCCTCATCATTGGCGCAATCGCAGGCGGCATCGGCCTTCTGGAGTATTCGACGGTCACCCGATGGATGGACGGCATGCGCGATCCCGGGGGTCTATCCGTCAAAGCCTATCAGAAGTACGGCCAGCGCGCGGCGCTCATGGCCATTACGCCCAACGACCAGTTTTATGTGACCTCCAAGGGACTGTCTCCCAATGTCAACGCAAAGAAATGGGAGCTCAAGTTCGACGGCTTGGTCAAACATGCCTTTTCAATCAACTATCAGCAGCTGCTTGCGTTGCCCAGCATGGAAAAAGTCTACACGCTCGAATGTATTTCGAATGCCATTGGCGGCACGGCGATCGGCAACGCGAAATGGACCGGAACGCCCCTTAAGCCGTTGATTGAACGCGCCGGACCTCTGGGCAAGGCGACTCACGCGGCGATCCATGCCGCCGACGGGTTCTCATCCGGACATCCGCTCGAGCGGCTGTGGAACGAGGAAAACTTTCTCGCTTACAAAATGAATGGCGAAGACCTTCCGCCCGTCCATGGCTACCCGGTCCGCATCTTTATCCCCGGCAAATTCGGCATGAAGCAGCCCAAATGGGTTACCCGCATCGAGCTGGTCCAGAAACCTTATACCGGTTTCTGGGAAAGTCGTGGCTGGTCAGACCTTTGTGAACGCTGGGCACATGCCCGCTTTACGGACCTTCGGGACGGCGCCCGAATCAGCGGCCGCAACTTTGAATTCGCCGGCTACGCCATTGGAAACCTGGACGGCATCCGGGCTGTGCAAATCAGTTTTGATAACGGCAAGTCCTGGAAGCCGACCACCCTCTTCAGCAATCCCTCGCGGATCGTTTGGACGTTTTGGAAATATGTCTGGGTGAACCCGAAAAAGGGCACTTATCGAATTCGAGTGAGGGCGATTGACGGCACGGGGCGAGTGGAAGGACGCGGTCCAACCTCGACGTTTCCCAATGGCGCTACCGGCCAGGAAGTTATGAAAGTAAAAGTTGCCTGAGGTTTGCCGCAAGCCTCCACCACGCAGGCGTCTTAAGTTCCAGCCCAGACCCTTCACCCGGCGCAGCACGGCGCCTGGGGAGCGCCTTCCGCTACTTTGCGAGATACTTCTCAGGGTCCTGGTCAAATTTGGTCTTGCATCCGGGCGCGCAAAAGTAAATCGTCTGGCCCTTGTATTCGCTTTTCGCCGCGGCTTTCTCTGAGTCAATCGTCATCTTACATACCGGATCAACAACTTGCATAATTCCTCCCTTGGTTCAAAACGCAAATAGTTTCTTACTCCTCAAGATTATTCCATCATCACAGGGAAAATCCACCTCGAACGGGCCTCGGCGGGGCAGGCTTTCAGATAAGCTGTAAGCTGAAATTCAGATCAGCGAGAGCTGGCGGGAGGATCGCCGCATTTGTAGCCGAAACTCATTGCAGATTTCCGCGCGGGCTTCAGGAGAGAGCGACGCGAGAGCTTCCGCCGGCGCCGGAAAGCGGTCGGCCAGACGATATTTGCCGCTCAGCATGGTGGTCACAGCAATCAGTCCCAGGATCTCCTCATCTTTGGGTTCACGACCATTAAAATAATCGGCGAAACCTTCCGTCTCAGATGCCGACTGCTTAACAAGCGTCCGAACTTGCCGAATGAAGTAATCCTGAATCTTTCTCCCTGCCATTTCCATTCCCCGGGTTCCCGCAAATTCGCGCCCACTCAACAGCGGCATTGCTCCGGCCAGGCACCGGTCTTCCGCTCAAAACGGTATCCGGGAGGTCAACTCTGAAAGGTTGCGGAGCAAACCTTCCTCGCCGAGTTCTGCCTTCAAGCGCCTGCACCCAGGACAGATCAGGATGATGCTGGCGACGCGTTCGCCTTCGATACGCTTGACTTCCCAGCCTGTGCTGATGGCCTCTTCAGCGGCCGGTAATTTACGGTCGCAGTACCAGCAATAACCTTCATTCGTCGAACAGATAGCGCGCAAGGCGTCATGGACATCCATGCGTTCCTCCAAAAAAGGAAGGGGCTGCCTCGCAACTGAAACAGCCCCTCTCCATTGCCGTGTTCCCGGTTCGAATCACGTGTACGTTCAAAGCTTGTCGCCTGCCTCCAAAACCCGCGGTTTCTCCAGACGTCTGCTCCCGAACGGAGCTTTTACGAGCATCCGCTGGTGCTGCCGCAATTCATGCAGCGGTAACACGCCCCATTGCGAACCATGATGGCGCCGCAATCAGCGCACGAGGGAGCGTCATCCTCGGCGGAAACATCCACTCCGGCAAGCCCGGGCTGATTTGGCGAAGCTTGCCCGGCAGGTCCGGCAGACGCCTGGTTAAACTGCGTCGCCAGATCCGCCGCTTTGGCGGACTCCTTCCCGTTCAACTTTTCAATACTGGCGCCCTCACGCGGCTGCGCATCGCGCGGCAGGAACTTGTAAGCCAGCCAGCGGAAGATATAATCCATGACCGACTTGGCGTAACGGATCTCCGGATGGGGAGTCCAGCCGCTCGGCTCAAAGCGCGTGTGGCTAAGCTTGTCACACAGCACCTTCAACGGAACGCCGTATTGCAAAGCCAGCGAAACCGCCGTGGCGAAAGAATCCATCAGGCCGGAAACCGTCGAGCCCTCTTTGGCCATGGTAATGAAAATTTCACCCGGCTGGCCGTCTTCATACAGCCCCACCGTCAGATAACCCTCATGCCCGCCAACCGAAAACTTGTGAGTGATCGCCCGTCGCTCATCATTGAGCTTTCGCCGGAAAGGCTTGGGCCGGGCAGCCCGCGGCGCAGCCACTTCCTCTTCCGCACCCGCGCCGGATGGAGCAGACGGCATCTGCTTGGCGTCGGAAGTATTCAGGGGCTGGCTGCGTTTTGAACCGTTCCGGTATATGGCAATGGCCTTAAGGCCCATCCGCCACGCCTCAAGATAGGCGTTTGAAATCTCTTCCGCCGTGGTTTCCTCCGGCATGTTCACGGTTTTTGAGATCGCCCCGGAAATAAACGGCTGCACCGCCGCCATCATTCGAATGTGGCCCATGTAATGAATCGCCCGCCTTCCCTTGGCGGGTTTCAAGGAGCAGTCAAACACCGGCAAGTGCTTGGCCTTCAAGTGGGGCGCGCCTTCGATGGTGCCGTTCTGGTCGATGTAATTCACAATTTCCGCGGCTTCCTGATCCGTATAACCGAGTTTCAGCAAAGCCAGTGGAACAATGTTGTTCACGATCTTGATCAGCCCGCCGCCAACCAGCTTCTTATATTTCACCAGCGCCAGATCGGGCTCCACGCCTGTCGTGTCGCAATCCATCATGAAACCAATGGTTCCCGTCGGGGCCAAGACCGTTACCTGGGCGTTCCGGTAGCCGTGCTTCATGCCGCTTGCCAGACATTCATCCCAAACCTTCTTCGCCCCTTCCCACAAATGCTCCGGAACATTGCGCACATTGATGTCCTCCAGCGCTTTCCGGTGCATGGAAATCACTTCCAGGAAGGAATCCCGGTTTTTCTCGTAACCCTGACAGGGGCCGATCTCTCCGGCAATGCGTGAAGACGCCAGGTAAGCCTGGCCATGCATTACAGCCGTGATCGCCGCCGCAAAGTCGCGCCCGGCGTCGGAATCATACGGGAAGCCGTTGGCCATCAGCAGCGCGCCGAGATTGGCATAGCCCAGGCCCAGCGGCCGGAAATTATGCGAGTTTTCCGCGATCTTTTGGGTGGGGTAACTGGCGTTATCAACCAGAATCTCCTGGGCGACAATCAAGACTTCCACCGCGTGCCGAAACGCTTCCAGGTCAAACTTCAAGTCCTGCGTCACAAACTTCATCAGGTTCAACGATGCCAGGTTGCAGGCGGAATCGTCCAGGAACATGTACTCGCTGCAGGGATTCGAAGCGTTGATAGGGCCCGTCGCTTTTGAGGTGTGCCACTTATTGATGGTGCTGTCGAACTGCATGCCGGGGTCACCGCACTGCCAGGCCGAATCCGCTATCTTGCGCATCAGGTCGCGGGCGCGATAGGAGTGAATGGGTTCGCCCGTCGTGATCCCCCTCGTAGCCCAATCCTCGTCCTTGACGACAGCCTCCATAAACTCATCGCTAACGCGGACACTGTTGTTGGCGTTCTGGAAGAAAATGGAGCTGTAGGCTTCGCCATCCAGCGCTGAATCATAGCCGGCGTCAACCAGAGTCCAGGCCTTCTGCTCCTCTTTGGCTTTGCACTCAATAAAGTCCACGATATCCGGATGATCGATATTCAGGATCACCATCTTGGCCGCGCGCCGCGTTTTACCGCCGGACTTGATGACGCCCGCAAAAGCGTCATAGCCTTTCATAAACGAAAGAGGCCCCGAGGCCACACCGCCACCCGACAGCGTCTCAATGGAGGACCGTAGCGGGGAGAGGTTCGTCCCTGTGCCTGAACCCCACTTGAAGAGCATCCCTTCAGTTTTCGCCAGCGTCAGGATGCTATCGAGGTTGTCCTGAACGGAATTGATGAAGCAGGCGGAACACTGCGGGTGACGGTAGGCCTCAGTTTCCTGCTGAATGGTCGAGGTCGCGGGGTCCCAAAACCATCCGTTTCCCTTCGAGCTGCGCTGATACTTGTGCCACAGACCACAGTTGAACCAGACGGGCGAATTAAAAGCCGCCTTTTGCCGGATCAGAAGGTGGGTCAGGTCATCGTGGAAGGCTTGGGCATCCTCTTGAGATTGAAAGTATCCGCCCTCAAGTCCCCACTGGGAAATGGTGTCAGCAACGCGGCTGACCAACTGCCGAACGCTCGATTCCCGCTCCGGCGTTCCGGCCTTGCCGTGGAAATACTTCGAAGCCACGATATTGGTAGCCGTCATCGACCAGTCTTTGGGGACTTCCACGTTCCGCTGCTCAAAAATCGTCTCGCCCTTCTCGTTCTGGATCGACGCCGTCCTCAGCTCCCACTCGACCTCATCAAAGGGATGCACGCCGGGCTTCGTAAAGAAACGCTTGAGGCTGATCCCTGATGGTTTGGGAGCTTTCGCCGCAGACGTTGCCGTCTTCTGAGTTTCCACTGAAAAAGTATCGCGATCCGCCATGAGAGCCTCCCCGAGTGTCTAAAGTCAGCGTCAGTGTTCAAAGTCACGCCCGGCCGTTGCGCCCACCCCGGCTCGCGAGGGACTCAAGCCGCCATCAAGAAATCGACCGTGCGCCGAGCTTGCTGAGGCTTGCTGTATGGTGTCGGAAAAAACCGTCCTCAAAACAGCCACTGACTTCACTTCGCGGAGTCTACCGCCAGGCTAGAAAGGATGTCAAGACAAAACTACAAAGGGTGGGGTTTTTTTAACAATCCGCCCCCATATCTTGTGGACGCCAGACACACCCCATCCACCCCTCAAACTGCCGAAAGCCGCAGTTTAAGCGCTTTCCTTCCCCTTTATTCAGGATATCCCTTTAATGGCTGGCTGGCAAATACAGCGACGGCGACACCGGTCGAGCGCGTCAAGGACCCAAGGGTAAGCAGGGAGACACGCGGGCCTTTTGTGAAACGAGCCCCGATCAACGGAGAAGACTCAGCTTGAGAGTTGCACTTTGAGGTTGGACCGGCTGAGAGCCTCAACCAGTTCTGCCTCAATAGTCTCCCTGGCTTGTCCGCGAGCAACCGCCATCTCGTCAACCAGCAATTGCCAGGAGCGGTCAAACATCTTCTTCTCGCGGAACGAGAGGGACTTTCCCTGGCTCAGAACAAGCAGGCTTTTGAAAACTTCGGCCACATGCTGCAACGAACCGCTGCGCATCTTTTCGGAGTTTTCTTTAAAGCGTCCCTTCCAATCCTGATGAGCCCTACACTGACCACTGCGGAGAAAATCCAAGATCGTGTCAGCTTCCTTTCCCTTCACGACCTTCCGCAAGCCCACGTGGGTCACATTGCTGATCGGCACCATTACTCGTAAGCTGTTGGAGGTAAGCTTCAGCAGGTAATACATCTCGGGCTGGCCGGTAAGGTTTCTCGTTGATATTTGCTCGATGATCCCCACTCCCTGATTGGGATAAACCACTTTCTCGCCGATATGGAATGCCATGCGAAGATGCCCTCGCTATGATACAGGTGTGTTAAAGACTTAGGTTATTTCGGAAAACCCCTGAAGTCAAGAACCTGTCTGCAAAAAATTGCGTTCTATCTTTCCGCTATACAACGCCACGGGGCAAGGATTAGCACCTTTGGGACCCGGGAATTCAATCTTGACAAAGGCTTCCGGGAACAACCATCCTTAAAAGGCCCTGTGGGTGCGCTCTATGACGCATTTCCTGATTCTGATAATCTTCGGATGCTTCTTTGCTGCCAGCCAGCTTTTTTGGTTTCGTCGTCTCAGTGAAATCGCTTCAAAATTCATACCCAACAAGTTCTGCCGAAAGGGGGCGGCCGCGCTTGGTGCAGTCTTCTACGTTAGCTTGCTGGCGTACAATTTTCACTGGGTCCACCAAAGCCCCACCGCCACGGTTCTCACGCTCCGCACGCTACTGCTTCAGGTTCCCCTGCGGTGGTGGGTCGCCAGTTCGCTCCTGGGGTTTGGAGTGGTCCTCCTTTACGCCATCGGACGATGGCCTTATGCCGCTGTACGGGCGCAGTTCAGAAAACGGAGCGACGGGCCTTCATCCGGTCCCGCGACCTCCAGGCTTTTAAACCGGCGGCAATTCTTTTCCAAAACGGGGACCGCAGCCGGGGTTTTGCCGTTTGCGGCCTGCGCCTATGGATTTCTATTCGGGCGGCTGGATTATGAAACGTCGCATGTTCGCCTCAAACTGCCCCGGCTTCCCAGGTCGTTTGAAGGTTTTCGAATCGCGCAACTGTCGGACATCCACATTAGCCCCTTCATGGGCACCAGAGAAATTCGCAAGGTTGTCGATATGACGAACGCCCTCAAGGCAGACCTGATTGTTTTGACCGGCGACTATGTAACGTGGGACCCCACAACACAAGGAGCCGTCGTCGAAGCGCTTTCAGGGCTCAAGGCTCCCTACGGAATCTATGGGTGCCTTGGCAACCACGAGATGTGGACCCACACGCAGGCGTCCATAACAAGGCTGTTCGCCGCCCAGGGCACAAAAATTCTCCGCCAGCAAAGGGCAGCGATTCACGCAGGCAACGAGAGCCTCAACCTGATCGGCGTTGACTTTGAAAGCCTTCGGGGCATCGGGCCGAATCGGGAAGGCTACGTCCGCCAGTATCTTCAAGGAGTGCAGCGGCTGGTCAATCCCGGGACGGTCAATATTCTCCTCAGCCATAATCCCAACACTTTTGACCGTGCGGCAGCGCTTGGCATCGATCTCAGCCTGGCCGGCCACACCCACGGGGGACAGATTTCACTTGAATTCATCAACCGGGATCTTTCACCTGCGCGCTTCCTGACTCCCTACGTCGAAGGTTATTTCGAAAAGCCCGGGGGCCAACTCTACGTCAATCGAGGCATCGGCACGATCGGAGTCCCCATCCGCTTTGACGCGCCCCCGGAGATCACGATCTTTGAGCTCGCGCGGGGCGACTGACAGGCCGAGCGGTTCCCTTGCGCGCGGTCATTGGCCACGCCTTAAACACCCTCAACAGATGGTGGAGGGGCTGAGTCCCGAGGTCTTCACGAGGGGGCGGGCTGAACGGGAGCCAGAAAGTCCTTGCCCCGGTTTTCGCGGCCCAGCGCGATCACCACAGCGGCGATGACAATCACCAACACCTCGAAGCCGGCCATCGCCCAGCCATATCCCACGTGGTCCCTCAAGGCGTATTCAATGGTGTTGGTTGGGGCGGCAATCAAGATTCCCAGATGATACGCCAGGCCCGGAAGCAAGCCTCGTACGGAATCCGGCGAAAGTTCAGCGAGATGGGCCGGGATGATTCCCCAAGCGCCCTGAACGCCCATCTGCATCAGAAACGCTCCGGCCGTCAGGACGCCAATTGAGCCGCCAAACGCCCAGAGAGGAATGACAGCCAGCGACACGCCCAGGGCGCCGAGCATGCTGCGGCGCCGGCCGATCCGTTCGGAAAGGTAGCCGAAGAAAATAGCTCCCAAGACAGCGCCCAGGTTGTAAATGACGGCGATATCGGAAACCGTGCTCGCCCGGATGCCGTGGGCGGTTTTTAGGAAATCAGGATAAAGATCCTGGGTGCCATGCGAAAGAAACATCATCATGGTCATCAGGAGCACGAGGTAAAGGAAACTCTTCCAATGCCGGCCCACGGTGCGTAGAATCGAGGCGACATTCGGTTCGCGGTGCCTCAACCAGGCTTTCGACTCGGGAACTCCCACCCGGATATAGAGAACCAGCAAGGCGGGAATCGCGCCAATCCAAAACATGGCGCGCCATCCCCACATCGGCAAGACGAAGCGCGCCGCGACTGCCGCCAGCAGATATCCGATCGAGTAGCCGCTCTGCAGTACGCCCGAAAGAATCCCACGCCAGCGTCGCGGAACGGTCTCCATCGTCAGGGAAGCCCCAATGCCCCACTCGCCACCCATCCCCAGGCCGTACAGACCGCGCAAGATGATGAAAGCGGTAAAGGAAGGAGCAAACCCACAGAGGACTTCAATCACCGAATAGAACGCCACATTGGCCATCAGCGTGGCGCGGCGGCCATACCGGTCTGCAAAAAGACCAAACAGAAACGCTCCGGCGGGGCGCGTGGCCAACGTGACGGTCAAAGTTAAAACGATATCGGTTTTGGAAACCTGAAAGCTTTCAGCAAGAGTGCCAACAAGGAAGACAACAACGAAAAAATCAAAGGCATCCAGCGTCCAACCCAGAAAACAGGCAATGACGGTGTGCCAGTGATCGCCTCCAAAGAAACTGCCGCCCGCTGCCTTTGTCTCAGAAATGGGAGCTGCCATTTTTTGAGCCTCATCAACGCGAAGTTAGCTTATCCACCGGACGGTTGTGAGTCAATTGCGCTTTTCACGCCGCGGAGGCTCACCGGCGTAAGCGTTGATTGCTTCAGGAATCAATGAGGACGAAAGAATTCGACAGGATCGGAAACGACACCAGGCCCGCAGCGTTGCGTCACGGCTCAAAATGAATATCCCTCAAGTTGGAGAGCCGCCGAGAGAAATCAAACACTTCTTCACTGGCAGGGTTATAGGCGCTCGTTATTCCGAGCAAGCGGACTTCCGCGCGCTGGCTGGTCGGAATAATGAACTTCCCCGTTTCCACCCGCCCGTTGCGAAGGTGCAATCGAATAACCTTGCCCTGAATCTGCGCCTCAGCGATGTCAGAAAATTGGACAAGGTCCGCGCCGCCTCCTTGCAACAGAAGGCTAAAGGATGTCACGGCAGGAACAGCTTCAAGGAAGGAGCCAACGCCGGCGGCCGGGAAAAAATCAATATAGGCGTCATCCACCCGGGTGGTCTTTCCGCTGGTGTCGGTGACCGTCGCGGTGTAACCAAAAAGCTTCCACCGCCCCACAATGCGTTGCCGCTCCTGAGGCGTGCTCCGGCGAACGGTGTAAGGCAGACTGCCGCGCCTCAGCTGAACCTTCTCAACTCGCCGCTGTCGCAAATCGAAATGCTTGTAAACAAGGATTGCGGGGTCGGATTGAACAACAATGGCCTGGCGCTGCAGGACCTCCCGCCTTCCCTGGGCGTTGGTCCGGTAGATGGTGTCGCCTCGAACGGCCGGCGCTGCCAGCAGCGCAGCCAACAGAAGAACTCCTGATTGGCAAAGGCGTGGTGTCATAAAAAAGCCCCGCCTTCGGCTGACGGCGGGGCCTCGTCCTATAAGGAAAGGCGAGCCTTTCCGGTCACTTCTTCTTTTTGTACTGCGTTTCCACCTTCCCTTCGAGGGTTGCAATCATTTGATTTGCGACCGCCGCATACGGACCGTTCGGAGCAAGCTTTAAGTAAGTCTTAAAGGCTTCGATGGTACCTGGAGGCGCGATAACTTTCCCCTGCGGGTCCATCGTTACCTTGCCCATCAGAGCCTGACCTTCCTGGTACCAGGCCGTGGCGTTTTTGGGATCCAGTTGGATCACTTTCTTGAATGCAGCAGCAGCCTCATCCATTTTCCCCGCGTTGTACATAATGGCGCCGATGTTGAAGTAATAGGTCCCAGCCCTTGTCGGGTCCAACTTAGCGGCTTTATCAAACTCCGTCTCGGCTTCCTGAAACTTATGCATGTGGGCATAGAGGGTTCCAAGATTATTGTGGAGGCTCGCATTGTCTGGAATGAGCTTGGCCGCTTTCTGATAGGTTTCAAGGGCCTGCTGGTTCTCATCAGCCTTTTGATAACATTCGGCAAGGCGCATTAATAGAACAGGTTGGTTCTTGCCTTTGGCAAAGGGAAGTCCTTTCTCATACGCGGCGGCGGCGCCCTTGTAATCTTTCTGTTGGAACAAGGCATTCGCTTGTTCGAAATATTTCTTCAATGACAAGAACTCTTGCTCCGCCTTTTTCGCCGCAGCTTGCTCCTTTTTCTGCTCCGCCAGCTGCTTGGCTAATTCCGGATTGCTCTTGGCTTCCTGCGCCTGGGCCTGCTTTGCCTTAGCCATCAGTTTTGGAAGGTTAAAATCCACTTCCGTCGGGTCCCCGATCCCAACCCCTGTCATAATGTAATACAGTTGCTTCCCTTCTGGAGTCAACAGGGTGATTTTATAATTCCCGGGCGGCAAGCCGATATAAATGAAATTTCCTTTTTTGTTCGTCTTCGTCTTGTATCCCCGATCAAATCCCTGACGCAAAATTTGGATCTGGCACTTGACGCACAAGCTTCCATCTTGCTTAGTAGCTTTGCCTTCAACTCCGCCAGTTTGTGCGAAGCCGGGCAGCACGATCATGAAAGCCGCTAGAACAACAAAAAGGCCAGTCATTTTGCGCGCCGACATAAAATTCATTGTTTCCTCCTCAACTCATACTACCGCAAATTAATTTTAGCGCCATCTGCTTGACGGCTCAACATTTCTCTTTTGAAAACTCTAGTCTCCGCGAGCCTCAAGGAGCCGTGCGCGGGCGCCTGCCGTAATCAGGATGCACCGCATAGGCGAGAGGATCCTCCAAGCCGGCCTCCGCAAACGCCCGCAAACGCAAAGCGCAACTGTCACACACTCCGCACGCAACATCCCGGCCCTGATAGCAGGACCACGTCAGGTGCAAAGGCGCGCCCAACTCCATGCCCTTGCGCACAATCTGGCTCTTGGACATGCGAATAACCGGCGTCATGATTTCGAGCCGGGTTTCAGGCTTCGTCCCCAGTTCAATCAGGCGATTGAAAGCAGCATAATATTCCGGGCGGCAGTCCGGATAGCCGGAGCTATCCTCAGCAACCGCGCCGATAAAAATCTTTTGCGCTCGCAGTACTTCACCCCAGGAAACCCCGATGGACAAAAAGTGGGCGTTTCGAAACGGTACATAGCTTGTTGGAATGTTCACCCGGTCCAGATCCGCCGATTCCACCGGCAGGCCCGGATCGGTAAGGCTGGAGCCGCCGATCTGCTTCAGGTGATCCAGGCGGCTGACCATACGCTCGCGAACTCCATAGAAGTCCGCCAAGGCATTGAACGCCTGAAGTTCCCTTTCTTCAGTCCGCTGTCCATAACAAACATGCAACAGCGCCAGGCGATAGTGAAGGTTCGCTATCGCAACCGTAACGCAACTATCCATTCCTCCGCTGGCCAGCACAACGGCAAGAGGCCTTTCATCGGTTGGCAACCGGTCCTTCGTTTCTTCCACCATACGCTTTATCGAGAGTCCTCCAGGCGGCCGAGGCAACAACCTGCCGCTCCGTGACCGAACCTAAACCCCGTGCATCTCCGGGTCCCAAATAAACTTGTGAATCTGCATCCCCAGCCGAACCTGGAGACCGTCGCGGAGAATCCATTCCGCTAATTGCCGGGGAGGCATTTGGCCGAAAACCGGCGAAAAGATGATTTCGTCAACTCGGCTTGCCAGGGCATGCTCCTTCATGAAGTCGCGTGCGTACTGGTAATCCTTTTCGTCGACAATAACAAATTTGGCCTGGTCGTGGCGCCTCAGCGCTCCAAGGTTGGCAATGCAGAATTTCCCGCCCTCACCGCTTCCGGGGCATTTCACGTCCATGATCTTGATGACTTCCCGGGGCAGGTCGCCGATAAATCGCTCGCCGCTCGTTTCCACCAGCACACGATATCCTGCGGCAAGCAATTTTTCGGTTAAAGGATAAATTTCCTTCTGGAGCAACGGTTCCCCGCCCGTCATTTCCACCAGCGGGCTCCCCAATTGCCGCACCTGATCCAGGACCTCTTCAATCGCCATTTTACGGCCGCCATGGAACGAATACGCCGTGTCGCACCAGTGGCACCGCAAATTGCATCCCGTCAGCCGCACAAAGGTGCAAGGAAGGCCGGCAAAGGTGGACTCGCCCTGGATCGATTTGAAAATCTCAGTCACAACCATGGACTTTAACGTGAACAACTAACTAATCTTAACCGATTTCCTGCCCTTCACACCAGCCATCACACTTCCAGCAGGCCCAACCCGCCCCACCATTGCTGGCAGCAGGATCCTTCAAACAACTTGCAGCATCTTCAGCCCAAGCGGTGGTAAAATTAGCCCAGAAAGATATTGATTTCGGTCCCTCGGGCGAAACAGAGCCATCCGTCAAGTGAACTCGCTGAAAGCCGCCGTGCCGGGCGGGCAGAAAGGAGTCACCGATCCACAAAAGCATTACATCTTAAACCAAAGCCCTCGGTCCATTCCGGCCTCATAACAAAATTTACAGGCTAAAAAGCCAGTCGTTCGGGAAAACGTCGAAGGGAGGGCTGAAACGCATGAGACTCGACCGAAGAGCCTGCATGGCAGTGTTCCTTTGTGAACTTCTCGTTCTGCTTCCGGCATGCCACAAACAAGTGAAGCTGGGCGCTCCTGCGCCCCGGGTGGCACCGCACCTTGAACCCCTCCAAAAAGAACTCCAGAAGGATTACCTCACCCTTTTCGAGACCGCTCCAAGTCTCCAATACAGCGCCAGCCAGATTGAGGATACGCGAAAACACCTTGAGAATGGCGAGGAGTATTGCGTCAATCAATTTAAGGGCCATGCGGAAAAATACAAATCGGAACTGGAGCAAGTGCAGAAAGACTTGAAGAGCCGCGGGCAGAAACTGGATGAGGGCGAACGCCACGCCATGCACTGCCAGATCCAGCAGCTCCGCGTTCTCGAAAGCCAAGCCCAGGTCCTGGCCAAAAACGCCATCCCGGTGGCCTACCAGAACCAGTTGGCCAAACTGGATGTCATCGAGCAATGGCCCAAACAACTGCAGCAAATCCAGCAGGAAATCGCCTCCGGCGCCTACCACAATCGCCGGTGGGGAGATGTTAAGGATATCGGATTTCGCAATATCGCCCCCGGACAGGAGGATGACATCAAGTCCGGCCAGCAAGCCATCAAGCAAATGAAGCAAATGGGGATGATGCCGCCCGAAGTCACCAATAAAGCTGTCCTCAACTATGTCAACACTGTCGCGCAGCAGGTCGCCCATCATTCCGACCTGAAGGTTCCGCTGCACATCACGGTGCTCAATTCCAAAGAAATCAACGCGTTCGCCTTGCCCGGCGGATACCTGTTTATCGAACGCGGGCTGCTTGAAGAAACCGACGATGAAGCCGAGTTAGCAGGCGTCATTGCCCACGAGATTGCGCACGTGACCGCACGGCACTCGCACAAGTTGATGAGGAAGGCCACGATTGCCGGCATTCTGTACCAGGCGGCTCAAGTTGCTGCGATCGTGTTTACGGGCGGCGTGGCGGGGATTGGCACCTATTACGCCCTGCAGTACGGTTTCTATGGACTGGGACTCGTGCTAAGCCTGAACCTGCTGGGAGTGAGCCGGGAATTTGAACTGCAAGCCGACCAACTGGGCGTTCAATACGCCTGGAACGCGGACTATGACCCCAGCGGGTTCATCCGTTTCTTCGACAAGATTGCGACCAAGGTCGGTTACGTGAATGGCGTCAGCTGGTTTCGCACCCACCCCCCGTTCTACACGCGCATGGTGGATACGGAGCAGGAAATCATGTTTCTGCCCAAAAAATCCCACTACGTCGTTAATACCAACGCCTTCCGTAAAATGAAGGAGGAGCTTAAAGAGGTCAAGGAAGCTGCCGAAAAAGAGGGGAAAAACAAACCTACCCTCTACGATTATGGAAAGGCGGAAGGTTGTCCGACGCCTAAACAATTCGAATTCAAACCCGGCCAGCACATCGAACAACTTTGCCAGTCACCCCGGCTGGTGACTCCTGAAGAAAAGGCCAACAACGGGTCAAGGAAATAGCCGAAATCGGCGTTACTTCGGCAGCTTTCGTTCCAGCGCCGCGGCGGTTTTCCAACGCAAAACCGCCGCAGGGTTTCCACTTCAACCGGAAACCCCGGCCGGCCCGGAATTCCGCCGCGCGCCCGATACGCGTGCTTCGCGAAGGGTCAGATGATTTCAACCTCGCAATTCGTCACCAGCGACTTGAACTTTTGGGCGTCGGCATCGCTTCCCACAATCGCTCCGTAATGCATGGGCACTGCAATCTTGGGATTCAGCACCTGCGCCGCCTGGGCAGCTTCCTCCGCCGTCATCACATAGGTTCCTGAAACCGGCAGCAGCGCGATATCGCAACGGATCGATTTCATTTCCGGGATGAAATCCGTATCCCCGGCATGATAGACGCGGGTGCCATCCATTTCCAGAATGAACCCGACCCCGTTTTGTTCCCTGGGATGAAAAGGCTTGCCCGGTTCACGGAATTTGTTGACGTTGTAGGCGGGAACCGTTTCGACGCTCACCTTGCCGACCGTGTATCTGGCGTCCGGCTCAAGGAATCTCTTTTCCTTCACCTTCAGATCTTTGATTCCGGCCTCGCAAGCAGAACTGGCCACAATCGTTGTGCCCGGCGAGCAAACTTTCTCCAGGTCTTCCAGGCTGAGATGGTCAAAATGGTCGTGGCTTAACAGGACAATGTCGGCCTCATCCCCTTTGGCGATCTTGAAGGGGTCCGTATAAACCACCTTCGATCCGGCAATCCGGAATGTATCGTGACCGATCCGCGTAAAATCAAGGTTTAGAAGTTTCATGGCATCCATTCTCCTTTAGGCAATTCCAACACCAAGTCTCCGTCAGAGTCAGGATACCAAAAAATAGCCGTCCGATTCAGGAACGAGATTCTCCGAAAACCCCAGCCCCGGAGTCATTACTCAATCTTCACGGTCATGTACCCAGCCCATAAAGGACGAAGCTGCATAAGTAAAATCTAATTGTTTTTTGCACGTGAGTGCCGAAACATTGATTAGAGGGAGACTGATCGGCGGGCTTGATGCAAAAGCGATCCGCTCGCCGCCTCGAAGGAAGGATCAGGATGAAGGGGGCCGGAACCTTCAAAATATGGGTGATTACTTTAGCCGCGCTGGGCCTTTCGAGCGCAGCCTTTTGCCGTCCCCAGTCGGATGAGGTTCGTTCGCTTGGAACCATCGCGCGGGAACTGAGGGCGAAGCGAGCGCAGGAGAAGCAAAAGCCTGTGAAGGTTTACACGAATGACAGCTTACGCGAGTCGCCAGCTCCACAACCAGGGCGCAAGCCCTCCGAACCGGCGAAAGCCGGCAAGCCGGTCGAGGAGAAGCCCGCAGCCCCGGCTGCGGAACATCCGCCGGAGAAATACGGAGAGAAATATTTTAGGACCACAGCGGACAAGATTCGGTCCCGCCTCAAACTACACCGGGACCAGCTTGAGGTTTTGGAGCAGCAGTTGAGCCTGGCAAGCATGGAATATTACCCCGACCCGCAAAAAACGCTCCAACAGGAAAGCACTCCAGACTTTCACGGAAAGGTGAACAAGCTGCGGGCCGAAATCGATAAAACCAAACAGCAAATCTCCGCAGACCAAAACGCCATGGACGATTTGCAGCAGGAACTTCGGCGGCACAACGGCGATCCGGGCTGGCTTCGATAATCACGATCCAAGGTATTGCGCGGCCGCCCGCTCCGGCACAGCCGGCTGTGAGGCATTGCGGTAAAACAGCGAAGGCTACCCATGACCTACCGGAAAATCCCGACAGCGTTTCTGGCAGCAAGCCTGCTGCTGATTCCACAAGTTGCGACCCCGCAATCTTTAGGCGAAACCGCCCGCAAACTCCGCAAGGAGCGCGAAGAACATCCCCCGCAAAACGTCCCGCTCTACACCAACGACAACATTCCCAAAACCGCCGAAGTCACCACCGCACCCGCCCCTAAAGCCAAAGCGGCCCAGCCCGGCAAAGCCCCCGCCGGCCCCGCCGCCAAAGCGCCGGAAAAGCAAAAGGAAAGCAAAGCCAAAACCCGGGAGTACTGGCAAGCCCGGTTTCGGGTGGCGCGAAGCATCCTGACCCGGGCTCGAGAAGAGCAGCAATTGGCAGAAAATCAACTGAGCCTGCTCCAGATTCAGCAAATCCGCGAGCTCGATCCCAAGCGGTCAAGGGAGCTCAAGCAGAAGGTCAATGAGAAGGAAGCCGAACTGCAAGCCCGGCGCAAGGCAACCGAAAAAGCGCAGGCGGCGCTCGATAAGCTGAAAGAAGAGTTCAAGACGAGTGGCGCACCGCAAGACTGGATCGGCAAATCCGGCTAGCCCTGATGGTTACCGGATCCCCGGACCCACCGCGGTCTTCTGCAAAGTTGAAAGCTCTAAACTCGCTCGCCCACATGCAGGGCGGCAACTCCGCCCGTAAAGTTGCGGTAGCCGACATGGGTAAAGCCTGCTTCTTGCAGCAATCGAACCAGGGCCTCCTGGTCTGGAAAGCGGGATACCGAATCCGGCAGATATTGGTAGGGTCCTCGAACGCCGGAAATCCACGACCCGATGGCCGGAAGGACCCGCCGGAAATAGGCACGGAACAAGGGTCCGAAAATCGGCCAGACGACGTGTGAAAACTCCAGGATCGCGACCATCCCGCCGGGCCTGATTACCCGGTGGATTTCATCAAGTCCGCGCCGGTAATTCGCCAGGTTCCGGAAGCCAAAAGCGATGGTCACGGCATCGACGGAGGCATCAGCAAACGGCAGGCGAAGCGAGTCGGCTTCAAGGAAAGTAACGCGCTCGCGGCGTTCGAGGGCTTTTTCCCGGGCGCGCACCAGCATGGGATGGCAAAAGTCCGCACCGAACACTTTTCCGAGGGCCACTCGCCGTAGAGTCAACGCCAGATCGCCGGTGCCGCAGCACAGGTCGAGAGCCACCGAGGAAGAGTCCGCCAACCGGGGCTTGACCGCCGCGGCCGTCGCCCGCCGCCAAAGCACGTCCATGCCGGCCGAAAGCAAGTGGTTCAGCAGGTCGTAGCGCGGCGCAACCGCCGCAAACATGGAACGCACGGCAGCGGCGGTAGAGCGCTCATCACCCTGCGTGCCAACCCTGGTTCCTTCAGCCCTTGTGCGCTGGGTACTGCTCATCAGTCTTCCGCCTGCTGCACGCTCCGAAGCGCCGCCGCCGCAACGGCAACCGGAACGTCACGCACAATGCTGACCTTGCCGATTCGCTCCGGAACCACCCAGTGAGTGTGGCCTCCCACCGTCTTTTTGTCGCGAGAGAAGAAGCGGATGATTTTGGCCGCATCCAGGTCGCGAATGGAAGGCAGAGGGCTGACACCGCGCACAAGCCCGGCAATCCGCTCCGCCTGCCGGGGGCTGAGCATTTCCAGCATCACGCCCAGCCGCGCCGCGCAGAGCAGTCCCCAGCCGACAGCCTCGCCATGCAGCAATCGCCGGTAGCCGGTGGCGCCTTCCAAGGCGTGCCCGAAAGTGTGGCCCAGGTTCAGCACGCGCCGCAATCCGCCTTCATGCTCATCATGGTTCACCACGTCCACCTTGACCTTAACGGCGGGAGCCAGAACCCGCTCCAGCAAGGCTGTCGAGTCCGGCTTCAAGTTGGGCATTTGCTTTTCCAGAAGCGTAAACAACGCGGGGCCTGAAAGGATTCCGTGCTTGACGACTTCATAAAATCCCGTGCGGAACGTGCGTTCCGGAAGGGACTGCAGCACGACGGGGTCAGCCAGCACCATCCTCGGCGGGCTGATGGTGCCAATCAGGTTCTTCATCGTGCCGACGTTCACGGCGGTCTTGCCGCCAATCGAACTATCCATTTGCGCCACCACGGTGGTGGGGACCTGCACGTAGTCAATCCCGCGCATGTAAGTGGAAGCCACAAACCCGCCCAGGTCCCCCACCACGCCGCCGCCAAAGGCGATCAACAGAGACCCACGGTCCGCCCGCCGGTTGAGAAGCGTGCCCGCCACCCGCTCAAACATCTGCAAGCTTTTGGACCGCTCGCCGGAGGGGACGAAAATCTCTTTGGCGCCCTCCACGCCGCTGGCCTCCAGAAAGCTTTCCTTCCAGAGCCTCCAAACGGGGCGTTCGGTCAGGATAAACACCGAGGTATAGCGGGTGTGTGGAAACCGCCGAAGCTCGCGCCAGGCGCCTTGTCCCACAATGACCCGATAGCTGTCCAAACGTGACTTAACAATAAAACGTCGCATGAGTTCGACTCCAGTCCTCACTCTTCAGAATTAGTCGAGACAGATACGATATCATCAAAATTGCAGGAAGCCATCGTTTCCACAGCGTCCCTGCGCCAACCCATACGGGAACAAGTTGCGGCTGCGCGAGGCGCCGCGTATGATCATGAAGGGGAAAGTAATGCGAAAAGAAGACGACGCGGTTGACTTCCTCATCCTTGGAGCCGGCATCGCCGGCCTGCGAGCGGCGATCGAGCTTGCGCCGGAAGGCCGCGTCCTGGTTCTGACCAAGGGTGAACTGTACGACTCCAGCACCGAACACGCCCAGGGCGGCATCGCCGCTGCCCTTGCCGAAGATGACCAGGTCTCGCTCCATTTCCAGGATACCATTGTAGCGGGCGACGGCCTGTGCCGCGAAGAAGCGGCGCACATTCTGGTGGAAGAAGGTCCGCGTGAGATCCATAAGCTGATCGAATGGGGCATGCAGTTTGACCGCGAAGGAACGCGGCTGGCCTTCACCCGCGAAGGCGCCCACAGCCGCTCCCGCGTGCTGCACGCGCACGGCGACTCCACCGGAGCGCAAATCTTGCGGGCTCTGATCGCCAAGGCCAAATCCCTTCCCTCAATTGAACTCCGCTCCCACACCTTCGTCACCGACTTCCTCATGGAGGGAACCAAAGTCGCGGGCGTCACCTATCTCGGCAAACGAGGCCTCGGAACCCTGCGCGCCGCCGCTGTACTGCTGGCCACCGGAGGCCTGGGCCAGGTCTACAAAGAGACCACCAATCCCGAGGTTGCTTGCGGAGACGGAGTCGCCATCGCCTACCGCGCCGGCGCGCTGCTGAGCGATTTGGAATTTGTGCAGTTTCATCCCACTGCACTTTACGTCAAGGGGGCCCCGCGCTTTCTACTTTCGGAAGCCTTGCGCGGCGAAGGAGGTCTACTCAGGAACATCGATCTTGAGCGCTTTATGCCTCGCTATCACGAGGCGGCGGAACTGGCCCCGAGGGACGTGGTTTCACGCGCCATTGTCACCGAGATGGAGAAGACCGGAAGCCAATTCGTCTATCTTGACCTCACCGGAATGAAGCCCCAGCACGTCAAAGAACGCTTTCCAAAAATTTACTCAACCTGCCTTCAATACAACCTGGACATTACGGCCGATCTGCTGCCGGTGCGCCCCGCCGCTCATTACTCGATGGGCGGAGTCGCAACGGACCTGAACGGCGCCGCTTCACTCGAAGGACTGTTCGCCGCCGGCGAGGTCGCCGCAACCGGCGTCCACGGCGCCAACCGCCTGGCCAGCAACTCGCTGTTGGAGGGGCTGGTGTTCGGAGCGCGCGCCGGAGCCAGCATCCGCCGGCGCCACCGCCGGCATCGCAACGACGCCTTGACGGCCGCACCCCTGCCTGCGCAACCCCAACCGCGGCAAGCTCCGGAAACCAGCCAAGACGCGGCCCAGCTCGCCCAGCAGGTCCGTGACATCTTGTGGAATAAGGTCGGCATCATTCGTGACCAGGAAGGGCTTGCCGAAGCCGTTGGCGCCCTGGGAGCGCTTTGCCTGGCGGAGCCCCTTCCCATGGAACGAAATGCCTACGAGGCGCGAAACATCCTCACCGTGGGCCGCCTGATCGCCGCCTCGGCGCTGGCCCGCCGCGAAAGCCGCGGCGCCCATTACCGGGCCGACATCCCCTTCAAAGAAAGCTCCGAACCCCGACACTCCTTTGTGTCCCGTGATTCCAGCGTCCAGTTCAGCGCCAACCTTCCGGAGCCCTTCGCCGAAGCCGCTGTGGCAGCCAAGCTCCCCAAGGCATAAACGCCGCCCCCAAAGCCGGCCAGGCGCGGCTTTGCGCCTGCAGTCCAACCCCTGCATTAATGCTGTATGTGAGAAGAATGATCGAGCTCGTCAAGCGTGGCCCGAACGACCCTGCCGACAATCGTCAGGCTCGAAGGGCTGCAGTGTTGGGGAATATCCTGCGCCGTGTGCCAGTAACTGTTGTTGGGGCCGTAATCGAAGTCAATGAGGTCCACGGCCGAAACGCCGGCATCCACGAAGGGAATGTGATCGTCGTCGATGGCGATCGGTTTCCGCAGAAAGTATCTTGAGTAGCCCAGCTTATCCGCTTCCTGAAAAACCAGCTTGTTCAGCCATTCAGTGGAATCATGGTCCCAGTGGATGTCCAGGCGTGCGTCGGCGATCATATCCACCAGGATCATGGCCTGGATGCGGCTCAAGGCCCCCTCCTGGGTCAGCCTGGCGGCCAGTTGGCGGCTTCCGTAAAGGCTGTCCGTGGACGACCAGTCCTTGAGGGCTTCCTCGCCGTCAAAAAAGACCAGCCAGTAGGTCAGCTCGTGCCTGGTGTGGCGCAACTCGCGGGCCATTTCCAGCAGGAATGCGGCGCTGGATCCGCCGTCATTGGCTCCTACAAACCGGAAGTTCTTCTCCAGTTTGGTGTCATAGTGGCCGGCGATGATGACGATTTTGTGAGGGTCTTGTCCGGGAAGCTTCGCGATCAGGTTGACCATGGGAATTGCGCCCATCGGGGTCGAACCTGTAAACCGGTCCTCGGTAACCTGGCAGCCGGCGGCGCGCAACTGCCCGATAATCCATTGGCGGGATGCCTGCAAAGCTTTGGAGCCCACAGGCCGTGGGCCATAAGACACCAGGTGCTCAAGATCGCGGAACGCCCGTTCGCCGTTAAAAGCATAGCGGTCCGCAGCGCGGGCTTGGCCGGGCGCTACGCACCGCAGGAATCCCAGGGCAAGAAGGATCAAAAAGGGCGAAACCAGCCGCGCCCTACTCCTGCGCACGGCGGCGCCTTCTCTTCCGGAAGTATACAAGCCAGGAAAGTCCAATGCTCAGGATATAGAGACCGACCAGCGGGATCCAGAACATAAACAGGGTGGTCCAGTCCGGCGTGGGGGCCAGAGCCGCGGCCGCCACGGCCGTGATGATCACGGCATAACGGATGTTTTTGATCAGGAATTTGGGCGTGACAATGCCGAAAATGGAAAGCAGGAGGATGACAACAGGAAGCTCAAAAACCACGCCCACGCCGACGATAATCGTCAGCGCCAGGCCCCAGTACTCATGGATCGTGATCATGGGCGCAAAGCGATGCCCAAACTCCAGGAGAAACTTCAGCGCCGCGGGAAAGGCGAACCGGTAAGCAAAAAAACCGCCGGTAAAAAACAGACCACTCGTCAGCAGCACAAACGGCCAGATGTAGCGCTTTTCATGCCGATAAAGGCCGGGAGAAATAAACAGCCATAATTGCAGCAGGACGTACGGCGAGGCCAGGAAAAGGCCTCCCACAATCGAGAGCTTGATGTAAAGGTTGAACGGGTCAACAGGATTGGTGTAGACCAGCTTGTTGGCCATATGCAAGCTGGTGAGCGTATCGGTCAGAGGCTTGGCAAGAAGGCCGTAGATGTTGTCGGAGAAGTAGAAGCAGATGAGGAAACCGACGAAGATCCCGATGGCGCTGCGAACCAGGCGCTGCCGCAACTCCTCGAGGTGCTCGAGGAATGACATCTGCCTGCCGCTGAATGGGCCGTCCTCAGGGTTGGGATTCGGGTTCGTCGTGGGGGGCTTTTGAATAGTCGTAGACATGCTCTGGAGTGGTCTCCGAACTGCTTTCCGGTTGCGCTTCTACCTCGTGCGTCTCTTCTTCCGGAACCGCATGGGTCTCGGGAGTCTTATAAGTGTCCGGAAACTCATCCGACTCCGAACGGCCATAATCCTCGCCGGACTCGTAGGTTTCCGAACTCTCATCATGCTCCCCGGAATCGTAGGACTCCGAGGCCTCATAATGCTCCGAACCCTCATAGGTTTCCGAAGACTCGTAATAGTTCTCCGGTTCCTCGTAATTCTCTTCTTTGCTCTCTAAATAGGGATACGTTTCCTCTTCCGGGGAACTGACCTCATGAGTCTCAGAAGAATAGGTGTCGTCGTCCTTCCGATCCAGGTTCCGGATTTCCTCTTCCAGGGAGAACTTGAGCTCATTTGAAGCGCGGCGTAACTCCCCCATCCCTTTGCCGAGGACGCGCGCGATTTCCGGCAGCTTCTTCGGCCCAAATAGCAGGAAGGCTATAAATAGGATAAAACCGATTTCCGTAAACCCGCCGCTGAACAAGGGATCCCTCTCTGTTGGATGATATGAAACATCATACCCCATGTCAAGAACTTGTCAATGGCGCAGTGTGTTGGCCGGCCGCCAGGCTTTACCCTGCGCGATCTTCGTGCAACCGCCGCGCCCTTGCGAGTGCACCACCGCAGTGTGATTCGCCGCGTCATTCCGAGCCCGTCCGCTCCAGGTGCCATTCCCAGGCCGTTCGCCCTTCCGCTTGCGAATGGCCCTGAGCAACGCGAAGTTCTCGGAATAGCCGCCGACGAGGAGTCTGCTTTCCCAGTGGGCGCGGTATTTTCACCGCGTAACGATTCCAACCCTCGCCCAGGGGAGAGGGTGGCGGCGCTGCCGCCGGGTGAGGGGTCTATAGCCACGACACAAATTCCTGTGTCGCACGCTCTTCGTAGCGCCGGCCTCCGGCCGGACTCAAAGGGTAGCGAGGATCTTTAGATCCGCGGCTCTAGCCAACAATGTAGGCGGATCAACAGGCCGGACGAAGCCGCGGCAGTTTTCGGTCATTATCCCCGCTTCGTTTCTTTTCGCCTTACCTGGTTTCAACAACTTCCCCGCTTCGTTTTAGCTTCGTTTTAGGTTCGTTTTTGCTGTTTTTTCAACTGCGATCTTTTGTTTTCAACAACTTCCTAGCTTCGTTTGCTCAA
>CAYWMN010000023.1:0-24501 GCA_964459065.1 uncultured Acidobacteriota bacterium
TTGAGCAAACGAAGCTAGGAAGTTGTTGAAAACAAAAGATCGCAGTTGAAAAAACGGCAAAAACGAACCTAAAACGAAGCTAAAACGAAGCGGGTAAGTTGTTGAAACCAGATAAGCCAAAAAGAAACGAAGCGGGGATTGTGCCCGGAAAGCGCCTCAGGCGCGTTCCGCCCGCTCGCGAGGCTACGGAGCCGGCATCGGCTAGCCCACCTTCCAGGCCCGCCCCCAGCGGCTAGAGTTCGGGCCCCAGAAGATCCGAGAGATTGGCCAGGATGCGCTCCACGTGCGAGCCGTGCCAGTAGACCCGGCCGCAGCCCGAGCAACGGTAGAACCGGTCGTAGATTTCAAACACCTTCGGCTTCACTTCGGATCGGACCGTCTGCTTTGGAACCTCGCTGATCGAGCCGTTGCAGAGGGTGCAGCGCGTCCAGAGCCCGGAGCGCGGATCGAGCGAGAAGGCCTCCACCACCTCGCGCAACTGTTCGGTGGGATACTCGCTGCGCAGGCTGAAGATCCTGGGCGCGTGGGGAAAGCGCCGGCTGGTATCACCGCGCGTCAGAATGGTGCGGTCTTCGCGCGCGGCGGCTTTGGCGAGAGCCTCCGGGCCAAGCGTCGGCGAATAGAGCGTGTCGTAACCCAGAAGGCGCAGCATTCGCGCCAGGCGCCCCACCATGCGGTCCGCGGCAAAGCGGTGCGGTCTCATGCCGCCGGTTGCCTCCAGAACTTCCTTGAGCCGATCCACAGCACGCCCGGGACAATCATCAGCAGGCCCAGCGCGGCCGCCAGCTGGCGCGGCGTAAAGCCCCAAATGTCCAGGCCGTGCCCCACCACGTAGTTCGAGACGGCGATCATCAGCATCAGCAGCCCAAAGTCCAGAGCAAAGACCCGGCCGCGAACCTGGTCGGAGGTGTTGAGCTGCAGCAGCGACGTGGACATCACCCAGATGTTGCTGCTGCCGGTGCTTCCGATAAAGATGCAGACAATGGCCACCCCGAGACTGGGCGCCTGGCTGAAGGCTACGTAGGCGGCGGCAATGATGAAGAAGCTCAATCCGATGCTCTGCCACATGCGGCGTTGGATGCCGCTGGTCAAACGGTCGCCGATCAGGGGGCCGACGCCTGCGCCCACTCCGCGCGCGGCGTAGAGCAAGCCCACGGCAAGAGCCCCGTGGCCCGCCAGGGGAAAGATGCGCTCGCCGAAGATCACCAGCAGCAGCAGCGAGCCTCCCAGGGCTCCAATGCCCACCTTGGCCAGCACCAGCGTCAGCACCTCGCCGTGGGACCGGACGTATTCAAAGCCCTCGCGGACGCTTGCGGTGGCTGCCGCCACGGAGTCGGCGAGCTTTTGCGGCAGCACGTGCCGCTCCTTGATGGCAATGCGGAAGATCAGGATGGCGGAAACAAAGTAGGAAAAGGCATTGGCCGCAAAGGCCACGTCGCGCCCCATCCACGCCGTGATGGCGCCGCCCAGTGCCGCGCCCACGGCCAGCGCAAATGACCAGGTGGCCGACGATAGCGCATTGGCGGGAAGGATCTCGCCGGCTGAAACCACGTTGGGCAGAATGGCGCTGCGCGCCGGCTCAAAAACCGAGGCGAAAATCACTTCCAGGCCCAGCAGCAGATAGATCAGGTGGACGTTCGAGGCCACGCCCGGGAACAGCAGGCAGAGAACAATGAAGCCTTGAAAGACGTTGGCTGCCATCATCAGCGCCCGGCGCGGAAAGCGGTCCGTGATGTAACCGGCAAGCGGCGTCATCAGGAACCACGGCAGGGTCTGGATGATGATCGCCAGGCCCACGGCTCCGCCGCTGTTCGTCCGCTTGAGCAGCAGATCGTAAACGGCCAGGCTGTAGAACCAGTCGCCCAGCTCGCTGATCAGTTGGGCCAGCCAAAGGCGGCGGAAATTCGGATTGGACCGCAGCAGCCGAAAATAGCGGAGATGCATCGGCTGCGGGGCCGCTTCGGGCGGGGGCGTCGTGCGAACGATGGAGGATTCGCCGTTCATGATGGGCGGGATTTTACCACGCCGGCCGACCTGTTACCGAGCCGCGGCGGGAAGCTTGCGGCCGCCGCCGGCGGGCGCGGCGCGCTTCGATTCAAGATAACTCAAAGGAACGTCGTACAGCAGGGCCTTGGGAGAATGGCGCAGGCTGTCGTGGATAAAGCAGACATGCGTGCACCAGCACTGGTCTTTGCGGATGTGGCCGGCTTCGCCCGCCCGCTCGCCCGACTGCCAGAACTTCCCGAAGTCGCAGCCGTAGTCGCGCAGGTTGCCGAGCTTGGGGCGCAATTCGCAGGCCCGCACGTCGCCGTTGTAGTCAATCACAATGGAGGTCTGGCTGGCCGTGCACGGCATGGGCCAGGGATGCGGCGATTCGATATTGGCCAGCTGCACCTTGTTGTGAAAGGCCAGCACGCCTTCGTAATACATCCTGCCCAGCGTGTTTTTGAGGCCTGCTAAACGCCGCGTGGCGCGCCGGGCATAGTGGGCGTAAAGCGGGCGGAGCTGATCGTAAAGCGCCGGCAGCCGCTCGCTAGGCAAGCGGCCGAGCGACGGGTCTTTGGCGTTTCCCCGGATGATGTTGAAGTAGTGGCCGTCCACCCGGCAGTGGTTTTTCACAAAGTCCGCGATGTCGAGCACGGAGTCGAAGTTCTCCGCGCAAATCACCGTGTTGATGTTCACGCGCAGGTTCCGGAATTTCTCGCGGCAGGGCTGGAGCGCTTCCAGCGTCTTCAGCGTCCTGGCGAAGTTGCCGGGCACGGCGCGGATGGAATCCTGAAGGTCGTGAAGGCCGTCCAGGGCCACGTTCAGGTCGAGTTGCAGGTCGGGATTTTCGCGGCAGATTCTTGACACGCCCTCGGCGGTGCGCTCGGGCAGCAGGCCGTTGGTGGGAAAGTTAACCCAGCGGACGCCGTTCTGCCGATAGAAGAGGTGTAGAATCTCGGCGAGTTCGGGCCTCAGCATCGGTTCGCCGCCGGAAAGCCACAGGTCGGTGAAGCGAGGCATGGTTGAAGAAAGCTGCTGGATTTCGTTCCACGTGAGGTCGCCGCGCTGGTTCAGCTCTTCCCAGTAGAAACAGGTTCGGCACCTGGCGTTGCATTTGGAGGTGACAAAAAAGATGACGAGCTTTAGAGATTTTGATCCCATCAGCAGAAGGGCCGTTCCGGAATCCCGGGGGTGTCAGCTTGCCGCGGTCTCGAATGACGGAGCCGGTTTCAGGCGAAACGACCCGGAATCTTCCGCTTCGCTCGCCCCGGCCGCCGCAGGGGGCTTATTCGTCTTTGATGGCTGACTTGACCATCGCCAGCATGGAAGGGGGAACACTGGAGGCGCTGATGCCGTGGTCCTTTTCAGCGTGTTCGGCGGCCAGCTTCATCAGCTCTTCTTCAGTTTCAGCCCGGATTTCCTTGGGACAATTGGTCCCGAGATCGGCGCAACGCAGCACTTTAGCCATTTCTGCCTCCTTCTGGAGTTGGATTTACTTGCCGTCATTCTAGCACGGCAGGGTCTTCCTGGGTTTAGAGTTTGCCGGGCCGGAAATCGCCGCCGAATTCTCTCTGCAGGATTCCCGGGTTTTGCCGATAATGGGGAGGGGGGCAGATCGTCTTGAATCGCCAAGGACTTAGGGAGAGCTTACCTTTCGTTGCTTGCTTTCAGGTGCTATTTCGCTAATAATACATTCTATCTCATGAGTAGGTTGTGGCGGGCTAAGAGTACGGGGCAACTACTTGCTGTTGTGGCAGCCTTTGGAGGTTTGCTCCTCTGCACGGCATGCGCGCCGGGGAACGCCTTTTTCCAGCAAGGCCGCAAAGCGGAACTCCGGAAGGATTGGGACACCGCCCTGATCAACTACCAAAAAGCCGCTCAAACCCAGCCTGAAAACGCCAAGTTTTTGCTGGAGGAAAGGCACGCGCGGATGGAGGCCGGCCTTTTCCATGTTCAACAAGGCAAACAGCTTCTGAAAGATGGCCGCCCCACCAAGGCGCTGGGTGAATTCCAGAAGGCGGTCAGCATCGATCCCAGCAACCAGGCCGCGCAGCAGGAATTGACGCGCCTGGTGAAAATGCAGGCGGCCGCCAAGCGGGCTCATCAAAAAGCTATCGAAACGGCCATTATATCCAGCGAAAAGACGGCTCTCCCGCCGCCGGTTGAGCTGAAGCGCCTGCCTCAGGAGCCGCTGACGCAGTTCCGCATCAGTGCCGACAGCAAGCGGGTTTATGAGACGCTGGGAAAGCTTGCAGGGCTGAACGTCGTTTTTACCTCCGACTTCCAGGCCAAGCCCGTCTCCCTGGACCTGAACGATGTAAAGCTTAGCGCCGCCCTGCACGTTTTGTCCTTGCAGACTCACACCTTCTGGAAGGTGGTGACTCCCAACACCATTTTGGTGGTTCCCGACAATCCGGCCAACCGGCGGGACTATCAAACGCAAGTTCTGAAAACCGTTTACCTGGAAAACCCCTTAAAGCCGGCAGAGCGGACCGCCATCACCACCGCCTTGAAGCAGATTCTCGGACTCCAGCGGATCATTGATAACCCTGATGCCAACGCCATCATCATCCGTGACACACCAAAGAAGGTGCGGGAGGCTACCGACTTGATTCATGATCTCGACCGCGGCAAAGCGGAGATCATGATTGATGTGACGGTTCTTGAGGCTGATGCCGACCGCGTCAGGGACTTGGGGCTGTCGCCCGCCACCGTCAATGCCGCTTCGGGGTCAATCACCAATGGCATTCAGGGCGGCGCGATCTATAGTCCTTCCGCTACTACGAGCTTGTCGCATATTTCCACTGCGGACTTCGGCCTGGTGGTGCCGAGCGCGGTGGCGAGCGCCATCCTGAGCGATTCCACCACCCAGATTCTGCAGAATCCCGAGGTTCGTGTGACCGACGGAGACACGGCCAAGCTGCAGATCGGCAGCCGCATCCCCTACGCGACAGGAAGCTTTTTGCCTTCGTTGACCGGCACGACGACGTCGGGCGGGGCTCCCAGCTTGCTGGCAAGCACCCAATTCCAGTTTCAGGATGTTGGCGTCAACGTCACCCTGACGCCCCATCTGCTGCCGGATGGAGAAATCGCGCTGCATGCCAAGATCGACATTTCTTCCGTGCAGCCTTCCGTGCAGATTGCAGGCGTCGAGGAACCGACCTTTGGGCAGCGGCAGATTGAGCATGACATTCGCCTGAAGGCGGGTGAGACCAGCGTGCTTGGCGGGTTGTTGCAAACCAATAACACGGAAAGAGCTTCCGGCGTGCCTGGACTTGCCCGCATTCCGGGACTCAAATACCTGTTCAGCCAGACACACCACGAAAAGGTGCAGACGGATGTTTTGATTATGCTGACCCCGAGGGTCATTCGGCTGCCCGGCCCGGCAGTCACGGACACGATCAAGGAAGCTTCTGTTCAACCCGCCCGCTCATCGGTTCCCTCATCCCCTGCAGACCGCCCTGCGAAAGCGACGATTCCCCAAAGTGCGCAGCCCCCTGCTCCCAGTTCATCGGGAGAACCACGGCAACAAAAATGAGGCGTTTGAGGAGCTACAGATTGAGAACATGGCGTCGCGGCCAGGGCTTTACGCTGATTGAGATGGTCGCCGCCATGGCAATCCTCATGCTGCTGACCACCGTCGCGCTTCCCGTCGCCCAAATGGAAGTGCGGCGCGACAAGGAGCAGGAACTTCGGCGCGATCTGCGCACCATGCGCGACGCGATCGACCGTTACAAAGATTTTGCGGACCGCGGCATGATTCCAACGCACATGGATACTTACGGCTACCCTCCCACTCTTAAAATCCTGATCGAAGGCGTTGCTCTTAAGGGCAGCAAGGTAAAGTACAAATTTTTGCGGAAGATTCCGGTTGATCCGATGACGGGCACCAAGGACTGGGGGTTGCGATCAATGCAGGATGACCCGGATTCCGAGAGCTGGGGCGGCCAGGATGTTTTTGATGTTCACTCCAAGAGCGCGGGCATCGGTTTGAATGGAATTCCTTATGCGGATTGGTAGGTTGAAGAAGGCGGCGGGCGCCCTGCGGCATCCAAAAGCCGGCGGCGCGCAGGGTTTTACCCTCATCGAACTCATGATCGTGATGGTTCTGATCATGATCCTGGCGGCGATGGCGGTTCCGACCTATGAAGTTGCGGTAACCCGGGCGCGCGAAGCCGTCCTGAAAGATGATTTATTCACGATGCGCAAGCTGATTGACCAATACACCCTCGACAAGCAGCAGCCTCCGGAGTCCCTGGACGATCTGGTTCAGGCCGGGTATTTGCGCGGAGGTTTGCCGGTCGATCCCTTTACGGGATCCAACCAGACCTGGCAAACTGACACCTCGGAAGTTCCGATCACCGCGCAGCAGATGGTGCCGGGCATTGTGGACGTGCACAGCGGATCGAACGCGATTTCTCTGGAGGGAACCCCCTACAGTAACTGGTAGCTATGGGCGAGTATGTTTGCAGGGTCGGAAACGAAACCGGCCACGTTGAGAATCAGACGCATGAAGCGTCTTCGGAGGGCGAACTGCGGGCGCGCCTGGCCGCGCAGGGTTGCTTTGTCCTTTCCGTCCGGCCCAAATCCCTCTTGTCCATGCAGGTGGGCGGGCGGCGCCGGGGAAAGATCCGCCCGGACGATCTGCTGATTTTTAATCAGCAATTCATGACGCTTTCCAAATCCGGATTGCCGCTTCAGAAATCTCTTGACATGCTGGCCCGGCAGACCCGCAGCGAACAGCTCCGGGCCGCGGTGGAGGGGGTGCGCGAAAAGGTTCAAGGCGGAGCGCTGCTTTCGGAGGCGTTTGAATCCACCGGGAAATTTCCCAAGATTTATTGCGCCACGCTGCGGGCCGGCGAACGCAGCGGAAGCCTGGATAAAGTCCTCAACCAGTACGTGACTTACCAGAAGACTTCCCGCTCCTTCCGAAAGAAGTTTATTTCCGCTCTGATTTATCCCGCGTTTTTAGTGGTGTTTCTCTGTGCGCTCATTGTTTTGATTGACACTTTTATTATTCCCCGATTTACAGATCTCTATTCACAACTGGACGTTCCTTTGCCTCCCTTGACCTTGTTTGTAATCACCGTGGGCAACGGACTCAAACAGGCTGGAATTTTTATCCTGGCAGGGCTCGCGCTGGCCGTTTTCGCGCTGCGCTCGGCCGGCCGCTCGAAGGCCGCCCGCCTGGCCTGGGAACGGCTGAAGTTTCGGCTGCCGGTGGCCGGAAAACTGCTGCGCAAGTTTTCCGTGGCGGAGTTTGTGCGGACCCTCGCGACGCTTCTCCAGGGCGGGCTCCCGGTGGTCACGGCGCTTCAGAGTTCGGCGCAGTCGGTTACCAGCCCTTTGCTGGCGCAGGGAATCGACCAGGCCAGAAGAGAAGTCATGAGCGGACGTCCCCTGAGCTCCAGCCTGCGCATGACGGGCCTTTTCCCGCCCATGGCGCTGGATATGGTGGAGGTGGGGGAATCCACCGGGTCGCTTCCCAGCATGCTGGAGGCGGTTGCGGAGTTTTTTGAAGAGGACGTCAACATCGATCTTGCAACCCTGGTGGCGCTGGTTGACCCGGTCATGATCGCCTCCATCGCGGTGGTGGTGGGTTTCGTCCTCGTGGCTTTCTATTTGCCGCTGTTTTCTTTGGCGGGGCAGGTGCATTAAGATGAGCGAACCTTTGGTTCCCGGTATTCTGATCGATTTCGAGAAGGAGCTCGATCTCGCACGGCAGTCCGCCCGGCGTTATCGATTTGACTTCATCGATCTGCGCGAGTTTCGCCCGGATCCGGATGTTCTCCGTTCCATCCCCCTGGACGTGATGCTGCAATACCAGTTTTTGCCGCTCGAGAGCAGCGATCACGAGCTCATGATCGCCGTGGGCGATCCCAGCAATCTGGCGCGCCTCGATGAGCTGGCCATGCGGCTCGACCGCCGGCTGGTGATCAAAGTGGCCGCGCCCAGCCAGGTGAAGGAGTTCCTCAGCAAAACTGACCCCTCGCAGCGCGTGCTCGACGAAGCGACGGTGGAGTTCCGCCTGGACGTGATCCGCGAGGAAGAGAACGGGCAGGAGAACCTTTCGCTGGAACAATTGGTGGGCGAGCGGGCCGTGAGTCCGGTGATCCGCCTGGTGGATTCCATTGTTTTCGCCGGCCTCGAGCGCCGGGCCAGCGACATCCACCTTGAAAGCCGCGACAATTCCCTGGTGGTGAAGTACCGGATTGACGGCGCGCTCCAGCAGGCGATGAAGCCTCTTTCCTACGAATACCAGTCCAACGTGATCAGCCGCATCAAGGTGATGGCGGACCTGGATATCGCCGAGCGGCGCGTCCCGCAGGACGGCCGTTTTCGCGTCAGCTACCGCGGGCGGCCCATCGATTTCCGCGTTTCCATCATGCCGTCCATTCACGGCGAAGACGCCGTGCTGCGGATTCTCGACAAGGAGTCCTTGCACGAGAAGTTCCGGCAGCTCCGCCTGGACATCCTGGGTTTTTCAGACCGGGAGATCAAGCGCTTGCGCCGCTATATCCGCGAGCCTTACGGCATGGTGCTGGTGACGGGGCCGACCGGCAGCGGCAAGACGACCACGCTGTATGCGGCGCTGTCTGAGATCAAGAGTGATGAAGATAAAATTATTACCATCGAGGACCCGGTCGAATACCAGATTCGCGGCATCACGCAGATTCCCGTCAATGAGAAAAAGGGGCTCACCTTTGCGCGCGGCTTGCGGTCGATCTTGAGGCACGATCCGGACAAAATCATGGTGGGCGAAATCCGCGACAATGAAACGGCGCAGATTGCCATCCAGTCGGCGCTGACCGGCCACCTGGTCTTTACCACCGTTCACGCCAACAACGTGGTGGATGTCTTAAGCCGTTTTCTAAACATGGGCGTGGAGCCGTATAATTTTGTTTCGGCCCTGAACTGCATTCTGGCGCAGCGCCTGGTTCGCATGATCTGTGAAGAATGCAAGCGGCCCACCACGGTTCCGCGGGAATTGTTTGATGAATCGGGGCTCGACCCTGCCCAATGGCAGGAGGTGATTTTCTATGAAGGGACAGGCTGCCCGCACTGTAATCAGCGGGGCTTCCGCGGGCGGACGGCCATCGGAGAGCTGCTGGCGCTTTCCGACCGGATTCGCGAACTGATTCTGGACAAACGGCCGGCGGCGGAAATCCGCCAGGCCGCGCGCACCGAAGGCATGCGGACCCTGCGTGAGGCGGCTCTTGAAAAGGTCCGCCAGGGTATCACCACGCTCAGGGAAATCAATAAGGTTACATTTGTCGAATAGGCTCACTTTGGATTTTCGCCGGGAACTCATGAAGTATTCTCGCCTCCTTTCCGGAGGCCGCGCGCAGCGCGCACCCAGGAAGAAGAGGGTTGCCGCCGTGTCGACGGTCGTCGAGGTGCAATCGGGGTTTGTCCTGGGCGCACGGCTTTCCAAAACGGGGCGGCATGTCAGTCGCGTGTCGGTCCGGGAGTTTTCGCCGGAGGCTCTATCAGCCGACTCCTGCCTTGCCGAGATTGCCAAGCCCGAAGAACTGGCTGAAATGCTGCGCGGGGTTGAGGCGGGTCTGGGCGGCGGCAAAGGCCCGGTCGGCTTGCTGATCCCCGATCCCCTGGTGCGGGTCGGCATTCTGGAGTTTGAAACTCTTCCCAGTGATGCCCGGGAGCGGGACTCCCTGATTGAATGGAAGCTGAAGCCGCTGCTGCCTTTCGCGGTGGAAGATGCCCGGCTGAGTTCTGAAGTGCTGCACCAGGAGGAGGGCCGTGTCGAGGTCCTGGCGCTGGCGGCGCGCAAGGCCGCGCTGGCCGAATATGAATCCATCGTTGAACCTTTCGGCGGCGAGATCGGCCTGGTTCTCCCGGCGACCCTGGCGCTTTTGCCTTTGCTCGATGAGAATGCCGAACTCGGCGAGCTCCTGCTTCACGTTTGGCCTGGTGGATTGACGGCGGTGGTCGTGGGCGCAGGACGCCTGCGCTTGTGGCGGAGCCAATCCCGGCAGTGGGCTTCACCGGCGGAATGCCTGCAGGCGGCGAGCGAGGAAACAGCGCGAATCCTGGCCAGCGCGCAGGACCGTCTTCAGTTGGAAATCGGCCGAGTCTGCCTTTGCGCGCGGCCGCCCGCGCCGCGGGAATGGGTTCAGGATCTGGGAGCGGCCGTTTCCCGAGAAATTGAAATTCTGGGTACGGACCCTTCCTATGCGGCGGGCCTTTCCGGTGACGAAGGCGAACTGCTCAGATATTTTGGAGCGCCGTTGGCGGGACTTCTGGCCAACGCGGCTTAAGATGGCATGAAAGTTTACCTGAATCTCGCAGTCACGCCCAGCCGCCGCGAGCGGTACGCCCTGGCCTGGGCGTTGCCGGCTTTTGTGGCGGCGCTGGCGGTGCTGGTCTATCTGGGCGTGGCGACGTTCCACGGTTACCGCCGCTCCCGGCAGCTCAGCAGTTCGCTGGAGAGCGTGAGCGCTCGGGACTCGCGTTTGCGGTCGCAGGAAACGGAACTGCGGCTCGAACTGGGGCGCCCAAAATTCCAGAAGATGCTCCATGAAACCGATTTCGTGAATCATGTGATCGACCAAAGGCATTTTTCCCTGACCGAACTGACCCTCAAGGTGGGCAAACTGCTGCCGGCCAATGTCAAACTGAACGGATTGGGGCTGGCGGGCCAGGATTCCCAGCCGGAAGTGCAATTCGCGGTGATGGGCAAGGACGAAAAAGCCATTGAGTCTTTTTTGAGCAAGCTGGAAGACTCCAAGGATTTCAGCAACGTCATGATCAAGAATCAGGGCGTCCGGAAAGGGGCGACGAACGGCGCCCAACAGGTCGCCTTGATTTGCACGGCGCAGTATCTGGGGGTTGCGCCTTCGGCGCCCTAGGAAACATGGAGAAAAATCGTCGCAAAGTTATTGTTGGGTTTCTTGAGCGGGCGGCCCTGGGGCTGATTGTCGCCGACGTGGCCCTCTTCTTCGCCGTCCTCCGGCCCCTGCGCAGCCATATTGCGTCGAAGGAAAATTCTTATCATTATTCGCTCGGGCAAACGCTGCAGCGCCAGAAGCGCCTGGATCGTCTTCAGAAGATTCAGGCTGGTTTCCCCACCGCGGATCAGCAGCTTCAGAAGTTTCTCAGCAGTCACGTTCCGCCGCGGCGCCACGCCTTTTCGGATGCCACCCGGATGATCCGGGAGCTGACGAACCGGTCCGGCGTGCAACTGGACAGCGTCAGTTATAAACTGATTGCAGAGAAGAAGGAGCCGCTGGAGCGATTGCGAATTGACGTGACGGTGGAAGGCCCGTATGCGAACCTGATGAAATTTGCGCATACCCTGGAATCAGCGCCGCAGTTGGTGCTGCTCCGGGACTTTACGTTTTCAACCGCCCAGGGGAGCAACGTTTCGCTGCGGCTGGGAGCGGATCTTTTTCTGACGCCATGAGCCGACGCACCAAGGTCGAGAAATACGGAAGCATCGCGCTGGCGGCGGCGTGCGTTCTGCTGGCCTTCAAGTTGATTTCTGAGTTCGACGGCGGCTCGACGGAAACGGTTCATGCCGAGGACCGGCCCGCGCAGGCGGCTACTTCTTCCACTGCGGCCAAGCGGCAGCACGGCAAGTCGATCGGCAAATTGGCCAGCGCAGATCCTGATCTGGAAATCCAGACCCTCAAGGAATATACCTCGCGGCCGCTTCCTTCCAATACCCGCAATCCTTTTGACTTTGGGGCCGCCCCCGCTGCGCGATCGCTGCGGGGCGGGCGAGGCGCTGCTGCGGGCGGACCCGGGGCGGGCGGTGCGGCATCCCCTCCGCCTCCGCCGCAAATCGCCCTGCGGGCCATTGGCTACTCTTTCCGGGCGGGCGTGGGAGGAGAAGCTTACCTTGCGGATGGCGATCAGGTGTATGTCGTTCACAAGGGAAACTTTCTTTCAAAGCGATACAAAATATTGCAGATTACTTCGTCGGTGGTCCAGGTTCATGATCAATCAACGGGAGAAACCGTTCAGCTTCCCATTCCGCAAGTGCAATAGTTGCGGCCGGCTGCAGGGACGAACGGCGCCGGGCGCGGACGGCTACGCGCTGCTCATTGTGATGATGATGGCGACCCTCCTGCTGATCTCGCTTTCAGCGGCCCTGCCCAATATTTACGTGGAAGGCCAGCGTGAAAAGGAGAAGGAACTGATCTTCCGGGGCGAGCAATACGCGCGGGCCATCGTGCTTTTCCATAAGCAGTTCAATCGGTACCCGCACTCCATCAAAGAGTTGCTGCACACCAACAATATGAGCTTCTTGCGCCGCGCCTATCGCGATCCGATGGCGAAAAATGGGAAGTGGCGATATATCCATGCGACGGCGAACGGGATCATTCTGGACTCAAAGCTCTTGGGAAAGCCGGGCCAATCCAACCAAAGCAACGGCTTGAACTCCAATGCCAACAGCAACACAAGCACCAGTGCATCCGGCACTGCTGGCGGAAGCTTGGGGGCAACCCCTGGACAAAACACGACAGGGAGCAAGGGTTTTTCTTTGTTTGGCGGCCAGCCGCAGTCCTCACCTGCGGCGCAGAACCAGAACCAGCCGGGAACGCAGAGTTCTTCGATCTTTGGCGATAAAAATAAGTTGATCGGGGCCTACATTGTGGGGGTTGCGAGCACCAGCACCAAAGCCTCCATTATGGTTTATGAGAACCACAACCACTACGATGACTGGGAATTCCTGGGCGTTCCGGGAGCGCCAGGCGGGCCGGCGGCGACTCCCGTGATGGCTGCCCCGGGCGGCGCGCAGCCGGGGGCAAGGCAGAGTCCCGGCAGCACTTTTCACCTGGGCTCCGCTTTCGGCGGCGGTTCCAACCCGCGCTAGTTTCCAGCAGAATTCTTATTGGTGTCGTCCATATCGCCGATAGGATAATTTGGAAGCGCTACGGCGCGGCCCTGTCCGGATTTCATCCGAACCTCTCAGATATTTTCCAGGCGTTTCGCGGCCTGGCCGGGGAGGATTTGCAAGCGGCGATTTGATGTGGCAGCATAGGGATTGATTTCGGGGTTCCTTATGTCTGAAGGGTAAACGTTGAGTGGTCCGGTGGTGGGATGTTGCGAGCTGAATTGTTGAAATACCTTCGGCCGATGGCAATCGGGCTCTGCGCCCTTTTAGCGATGGCCGCAGCGGGTTGCGGAGGCGGCGGCAGCAGCGGCTCCTCCAATCCCCCTTCAACCAGCGTCAGCGTTTCAATCTCACCTTCCAGCGCCACCATGGGATTTGGCGCCACGCAGCAGTTTACGGCCACCGTTACCGGCACAACCAACACGGCTGTTACCTGGAGCGTGGCGGATGCAAACGGCGGAACCAGCAACGACGGCGCGATTTCCAGTTCGGGCCTTTACACCGCGCCTAATGCGACTTCCGCTTCAATCCCGGCTCAGCCGCGGCTTGTTTCTGTTAGCCCGGGACAAACGACGTCTTCCATAAACATTTCTGTCCCGCAGTTGAACCCCGTCGACGCAGTGACGGTGACGGCTACCAGCCAGGCCGACGCAACCAAGTCAGCCTCGGCCACAGTAACTCTTACCGGACTTTCAATCATTGCGGTGGGGCAATGTACGCTAATCGGCAGCAATTGCACGGCGGGACGTACCGGAACTTCTATTTCGATAGGCCAGCAGGGTGGACAGACGGTCGACCTGTTTATCGTCGGCTACGGAATTGTGCCCGGCACCACCTATTCCATCAGCGGCAACGGGACCGATATCGTGGTGTCCCAGCCTAGCAGCAGTGATTTTACGACCGCAAGCAATAGCACTAACACTTATCCAGCGGTAATTTTGCCGATCGTGGTCAGTCCGGCAGCGGCGCTTGGCCAGAGAAACCTTGTGGTCACCAATCAGAGCAACGAATTGGCGGCTTTTCCAGGAGGGCTGGAAATCACCCAGTAAGGTAAGTTTATGAAAGCTCGCATCCTCGGCATCATTTTTGCGGTAACGGTGGCGGTGGTTCCCGCCGGCGCGACGACGCTTGTCCGGTTGAGCCTGAGCCAGCTTTCGCAGGCCTCCAGCACCATTATCCGGGGCCATGTGGTGTCTCAGAAGGCGGCGTGGAACCAGAACCACACGCGGATTATGACTTTCACCACCGTGCAGCTTGACCAGACGCTGAAAGGCCAGCCGCCCTCCACTTTGACGATCGAGCAGCCGGGAGGAACCGTCGGCAACTTTCATGTTCGGGTGCCGGGCACCGCCTATCTCCGGTCCAATCAAGAATACGTCCTTTTCCTGGAGTCGGCGGCAAAGGCGCAGTCGTTTCGCATGGTGGGCATGATGCAGGGAGCTTTTCGTATCAGCCGGCAAGGCCTCGGGGCCGAGCAGCGGGTGCTCCTGCCATTGGGAGCCTTGCAGACGGGAACGGGCACGCAAACCCTTAGCCAGGGGCCCTCGCTCATCCAATTTCAATCCACCCTGTCGGGAGTGCTTCGAAATCCGATCAGCATCCCCACCGGCACTTCGATTCCCGTGGTGATTGAGTCGGTCCGGTTCGATGGTTCGGGGCAAATGGCGCTCGAGGCTCGCACCACGCGGGACCTTTTCCCGAATAAGGCCGTGGTGATTCCCGCCGGCAGCCAGGTGCAGGGCATTGCCCAGAAGTCCGGCGCTAAGTGGAAGATCTATTGGAACTCCGTATCGATTCGGGGCAGGGGGGCGCGGATCTCCGGGTCGAATGTGGTTCCCGCGGCGGGAAGCCTTCAGGGAATGTCGGTGGTTGTGAACGTGAGGTAAGGGTAATGATGCGCAAACAGTTTTTTGCCGGCAGAAAAAGCATGGCGCTGGCCTGCGGGGCTCTGCTGCTGGCCTTTTCCGCAGCGGCCGTGTTTGCTTACACCACGGTTCAGATCAGCATCGGCACGTCTCAGCCTGCCACAGCCGTTTGGCCGACCCTTCCCGTGCAATGGCTGCTTAATACTTATACGCCGGCCGGCAACGTCAGCACCACCGGTTGCACCCTGGACACTTCCAGTTGCATTCGGCAATCTCTGGCCAATGGGTTTGCAGGTTGGACTTCCGCTACCGTCAAGATTCAGGGAACTCCTCAGTCCCTGACCGACCTCAGCGTGAGTTACAGCGGCACCAGTACCGCGCAGACTCCGAACGCAACCGATTGCCAGAACGTGGTGGGATTTTCTGATAGCGCCAGCGACTTTTCAACGGGCACCATCGCTTTTACGGAGATTGCCTATGTGACGGCCAGTAACCTGTCGTCCGGGCCGCCCTATGGTTATTCAACCTGCGGGAACGTGAGTTCAGATAGCCCCGCGATTCTGGTTGACGCTGATATCGAGTTTAATCCGGGTTACAGCTTTTACACCGACACGGTGTCTTCTTCCAGTGCCTTCGCCCTTCAAGCCGTGGCAACCCATGAAGAAGGGCACTTGCTGGGCATGGGACACAGCGGCCTTGCTCACACGGTGATGTTTCCTTTCGGCGATACCACGGCGACGGGCGAACGGGTGGAACTGGCAACCGACGACTCCCTCGGGATCTCATCCTTGTATCCTTGCACCAACCCCGGTTCGGGGCCTTCCTGCACGGCGAAATTCAGCACCTCAACGGGCACGATTTCCGGCCAGGTTAGCCTGAACAGTTCCGGGACGTTTGGAGCGCACGTGGTGGCGATTGACACCTCGACGGGGGATGTGGTGACCGACGGCCTGACCGCGCCGGACGGCAGCTACACGCTGGTGGGAGTGCCGCCTGGAAACTATCACATCCTGGCCTTGCCGCTGGCCGCTGATCAGTATTCGGGTATTTTGTTGCTGGGTGATTTCTCAGGTTGGGCGTGTGGTTACGGCGATGCCAACTGTAACAATGTTCCGCTAAACCCCACGAATTTTACAGGGCGTTTCCATTAAATACGCCTTGCCCGTACGGGCTGCTTCACCTCTTGTTCCACCCCGGCCGCAGAGAACATCTTCCCGCTAATCCCTGTGAATTCTTCTTCCCGCACCTGGTCAAGCCCCTGCCCTGGCGGCGTTTCAAAACGTTTGGCTCGATGGGAAATGGATGGCGCCCGGAGTTCTATGAAGGGACGGACAAAGCTTTGGGGGAAGAGTTGGCTGGGCGTGCGGCCCGGCGATGGTGCACCAGAACAGCCAGCATGGCGCTTCGCTCCATCTTCTCGCCATGGACCGTGCAAAGAGACATGGCTGAGATGTCTTGAATGCAGGCATGGATGCGGCGCTGATAGGCGAGGATGGTGCTGGAGTTTGCCCCGTTGCGGTAAGCCCAGGACCAGTCGGAAATCCATCGGACAACCGATCCGTTGCGCCGCAGGGACGGGCGTTGCAAGGGATCGTTCCACTTGGCCAGGCGCGCAAAACAGTCCGGCGCCGTCATAAAGACTAACCGGCGATTGCGGATCAGGGTCTCAGGCCGCAGCCCGTTCTCGCTTAAGGTGCGCGCCAGCTCCTTGAGCCAAGCCGGCCCGGCGAGAACAACGATCTGTTGCCCGATCTCGACGCCGCCTACGACGAATTGGAGAATTTCAGAGGGCCCGGGTTTTTTTCTGACGATTAGTCGACATGCGCTTCCCGCGTTCCCTGCTTGCGAATCATCCCTCATCCTTTGGTCCTTGAGTACCATCATGCGCGAACTGCGAGGGTATGTCAACCCGAGCCGCAAGAAAACCTGTCGCTTTCAGGCTCTTTGAATCATTTTTTTAGAAGGAAGAGTTTCGAGATGATCTTTCGATTCGATGCGGGACGCTTCGCGCCGGCAATCGATCCGGTAGAACAATGAGCCCGTGTACCGGCTTAACGGTTTGCGGGTTTGGTGAAGTTATCGCGGAAGGAACTTGGCGGGATTAACCGGAGTGCCATGAACTCGAACTTCGTAATGGAGGTGGGGCCCGGTGGTACGACCGCTCATGCCAATCGCGCCGATCGTCTCGTCTCGCTTGACCTCTTCGCCGACGACCACATAAATTTTACTCAGGTGTCCGTAAAGAGTGGAGATTCCGTCGCCGTGATCGATCAGGATACATCTTCCGTAACCCGCATCGCGTCCGGCTTCAATCACCATCCCATCTCCGGCCGCCTCAATCGGGCTCCCGTAAGCGGCGGAGATGTCAAGGCCGGGATGGAACGCCTCTTCGCTGCTGAAGGGGTCCTCTCGCTCACCGAAGCCCGCTGTAATCCGGCCGTGGACGGGCCAGATGGAAGGGACGGCCGATGGATCATTCAGCATCCCCGGCAGCAACGTCTGTCCGAGCGGGTTGCCCTTCGCGTCGAGGCTGGCGGTCCTCATGGCGTTAAAAGCGTAAAGGGATGCGTGGTAATTGGAGTCGAGGGCGCCATGGCTCTCGTTCGCCATGCTCAGCAGCGCCGGGGTGACATGCAGTCGACGTGAACCGCTGAAGCCGTAGGCCAACGCCACTTCGCTGGCAAGCGATTGCAGCGAACTTAATTTTACATCGGCACGGCTCACCCGATTTTCCAGAGTGCGATATCGCTTTTTCAGGGCTTCCCTTTGGCTGCGGATGGTGTTGTAGTTGGAAACCTTCACCAACATCCTGGCGTAACTGGTTGCAAGGCCTGCCACCATGAGGATGCCGATCACGCAAAAGCCCAGAACCAACGGGACAACGTAAAAGGGAAGCTGAACCTTATGGACTTTGCCATGGGCTCCCGGAGTGATTAGCAGGGTGTAGAACTTATTATTCATACCGTCGTCTCCGCTTGCCTTTCAGTTTCTTGGGCACCCTAAGCCGGATTGGCAGGGAATCTTTTGCAGGGCCCTATACGGTAAACACAGCAGTCGCCCATGCTATTAGAAGCGGCACCGGGTTGTCAACCCTATATCCGGAAACCCTTTCCGTGCACTTGAGTAAATGGCAGAAAAATGAGGAATTATTGGTCTATTCAGACTGCCTTTAAAATATGTTTTGACACGTGACATTCATCGGCAGTTTTATGGACAATTTCTGAACGGAATAAGCTCCCGGCGGGCTGAGGGTTACGTGAGACGGTTGATCGACGGGCTGTCCCTGTAGCGATGGCCCATGTTTACAGGAAAGGTGCTTTGCCGTCAAATAGATCGGCTGGAAAATGATTGTGGCCGAAGGTATGGCAGTCTAGCTGGACTGCTGATGGATTTCCGTCGCCCTGAGGATTGCAGAGTTTGATTCGATGGCGTAGTGCAGGAAAGCGCTTTAGAGATTGTTGATTCCATTCTGCTCACAGCCACGGCACCCTGATACAGCGGCCAGTAGCTTGCTTGGTCAGGCCCCTCCTGCTCGTTGCAGGGCTTGGTGCGGCCTGCCGGCGCAGGTAGGCGAACTGATTGGCCTTCGGGCCTCGCGGTCGGCCCGTGATATGATCCACTCGTACTGAATAATCGTACCTTTGGGATTGAACTGGACTTGCGTTACCGTGAGAGTCCGAAGATTCGCAAGTTCCCATAAAACCGCAGCGCCGTGCGCCCAGATAGCCAATGGGCGGTGCAATCGTGAAAGTGGACGCTTGGTGTGGCAGAATAGTCTGCTGCGGTGCCGGGCGGTTGGGTGCAGGGCAGGCAGTTCGCTTATCGAGTTGGGGGAGACAGTGATGATGAAGAGAATCATGGGTGGTTTGATGCGGGTTGTTTTGCTGATTGGGCTGGCGACGGTGGCTGCGCATGCCGAGTGGCACAGCGTGGGAAAAGTGGTTGATACACAGGTTCAGGGCAACAACATTACCTTCCATACCGCGCACGCCATCGTGCGGGTTTCGGTGCTGGCCCCGGATATTGTTCGCGTGAGGATGCGGCCGGGATCTTCCTTGGGCCCGGACTATTCCTGGGCGGTGGTCAAGAAACACTGGCCTGCCGTTCACCTGGAGTTCAGCCGCGGGCCGAACCTGCGCGTGATCCGAACCGGAAAACTGGAAATTCATGCGCAGATCGCTCCCTTCCGCCTGGCCTTTTACGATTCCGCCGGACGCCTGATCTCCAAAGACTCGGACGATCTGGGCATGGGGTGGAGCGGCAAGCAGGTGCGTTGCTGGAAACACATGCCTTCTGACGAACAGTACTTCGGACTCGGTGAGAATTCCGGCCGGCTGGACCTGCGAGGCCGCAGTTACATCATGTGGAACACCGACCATCCCGGCTGGGGATCTACCACCACCCCGCTCTATGAAACGGTCCCTTTCTTTATGGGATTGCGCAAAGGCCGTGCTTACGGCATCTTTCTTGATAACACTTACCGGACGTCGTTTGATATGGGTGTCGAGTTTCGTTCCAGATACTCGTTTGGAGCCGAAGGCGGCGACCTGAACTACTACTTCTTTTACGGTCCCGGCCCCAAGAAGGTGCTGGAAGACTACACGGAATTGGTGGGGCGCATGCCGCTGCCCCCCAGGTGGTCGCTTGGTTACAACCAATCGCGCTACAGTTACTACCCGGAAAAGAAGGTCCGGTTTATCGCCAATAATTTCCGCATTCGCCATATTCCCTGCGATGTGATCTTCCTCGATATCGACTATATGGATCACTACCGTGTTTTTACCTGGAACAAACAACGCTTTCCCGACCCGCACCGCATGATTTCGGACTTGGCCAAAGAGGGCTTTCACGTGGTGACCATCCTCGACCCGGGAATCCAGAAGAATCCCAATTATTGGGTTTACAAGGAAGGGTTGGCGGGAAACCGCTTTGTCCGGATGCCTGACGGAAAGCTTTATGTGGGCAGCGTTTGGGCGGGTCCCAGCGCTTTTCCGGATTTCACTTCGCCTGGCGCGCGGACCTGGTGGGGCACGCTTTACAAAGGTCTGGTCGAGGATGGTGTGGCGGGTTTCTGGAACGATATGGACGAACCCTCGATTTTTGACCTCCCGTCGCATACGATGGCTCCCAACGCTGTTTTTTACGACCACGGACTCCACAGCCCTGAAACCAAAATCCACAACGTCTACGGCCTGCTGATGTCCCGCGCCACCCATGAAGGCGTGCTGAAGCTGCGTCCAAACCAACGGCCCTTTGTGCTGACCCGCGCCACTTATGCCGGCGGCCAGCGCTATGCCGCCGTCTGGACCGGCGACAACCAGGCCACCTGGCAGCACCTGCGGATCAGCGTCCGGGAGTTGATGACGATGGGACTTTCCGGCCTGACCTTTGCCGGGGCGGATATCGGCGGATTTATCGGGAGCCCCAGCCCGCAGCTTTATACCCGCTGGCTGGAGGCTGGAGTTTTCTACCCTTATTGCCGAACCCATACGAGCAAGCATAGCGTCAATCAGGAGCCGTGGTCGTACGGAGTCCGCGATACGAATATCAACCGAAAGTCCATCCAACTGCGCTACCGCCTGATGCCCTACCTTTACAACGCTTTCTATCAGGCTTCGCAGACGGGAATTCCGGTGATGCGGGCGTTGCTGCTGGACTATCCCGACGATCCAAGAGCGGTTGGGCAGAACGGTGAATTTCTGTTCGGAAACGATTTGCTCGTCGCGCCCGTCATGGAGCAGTACCACATCGAGCAGCAAGTGTACCTGCCCCGCGGCAAATGGTTCAATTATTGGACGGGCCGGGCTTATGCGGGGCACAAGCGGGTCACGGTGAAGGCTCCACCCAGCCGCATTCCTATCTTTGTTCGCGGAGGCGCCATAATCCCCACTCAGCAAGCGGTCGAGTATACCGGGCAAGCGCCCATCAATCCGCTGACGTTTGAAGTCTATCCCGACGGCCGTTCTTCGCGGGAATACTATGAAGACGATGGAGCCACTTTCGACTATCGCCAGGGCGACTTTCTGCGAGAGCGCGTGAGCGCAGACGCGCAGCCGCACACACTCACTCTATCGGTTTCAGCGCGGCAGGGATCTTATACTCCGCCCGAGCGTGCATTGGAGTTTGAGGTCCACGAACAGAAGACCTCTCCGCAAAGCGTCGCAATGAACGGGCAGGCTCTTCAAGAGCGGGCCTCGAAGGCTGCTTTCAACGAGGCGCCGAGCGGCTGGCGCTATGATGAGGATAAAGACATCGTTTGGGTAAAATTCCCCGACCAGAGCGCCGCTCGTACTGTGGAGATCAGGAAGTAGTTTGCTCCTCCACGGCACGAGCAGTGCTGGTTTGAGTATTACCGCTTGAAGATTACGGTAACCCGGCGAACCTGGTTCCCGTTCGATGGGACCGTGGGAGTGTTCTTATCCGGGGTCACCTGAACGGAAAAAGATCCATTGTTGCGTGTGTAGGCCACCGGGGCGGCTTGGCCTCCCCGGACCGTGACCTGGGGCTTGGTCGGGGACTCGCCGAACAGCGTCACAGAGCCGCCGTTCGCCGCAATCAGGACTTCCGCTTTGACCTCGCCGTGTTTCTCGGAAAGCGAGGCCATGCGCTGTTTGCCCATGGTGATGAATTTGCCGTGGTCGCCGAACAGCGCGATACCGTTCGGGGCGACGGGCGCCACGAGGTAGTAGCCGGCACCGTTGGCGCCAAGCTGGGCGCTATAAGAGGCTCCGGGAGCCACGCGCTGCGCCTGGTGCTTGAAGTAATCATAGACGTAGGCCGTCGTGTGAATGCCAACCTCCGCCGGGCGGAAGCTTACCGTCTGGCCGGCCTGTGTCGAATGGCTGAAGGCGAAAACGTACCCCGTCCGAACGTGGCCGTCCCGCGTCCAGGTATCCGCGATAAAAGGCGCCGCACGACCCTTTGCACCGGCGATATACATCCGGTCCAGCGGCATGATGGGAACGTCGGGCTTGACGAGCACACCGTCGGCCCGCTCGGTCTTCATGATATTGGCGCGGTCCTCCTTGCCAAGCGCGTCGCCGGTTCCCACCGGGCCGGCTGAAAGAGCCCCCAGCAGAATGTTGTCCGTCTCGTTGCTCATGTAGACGTCCGTCCACGGCCAGGCTCCGATGGAGTAACCCAGTTGCGAGGTGTAGAGAAAGTTCTTCCAGCGCGCCCGGATGAAATGGTCATCGCTCACGCGGATGGAAGTGAGATTTCCGTAATGACTGCCCTGGAGAAAGTCGCAGGGCATGGCCATGCAATACTGCATGGTCAGGCCGTGGCGGCGGCAGGCTTCCGCCATGTGGTTGTAGAACTCCGCTCCTGTGTTGATGGTGCTTTGGAAGGCCGGCGATTTTTTGTAGATATAGCTTTGCCAGTCCTGCTCGTAGTTCATCACTCCGTTCGCGTGCAGGTAGGATGCAATGTGATTCCACCAGGCCAGGCCGATCGGAGCCACGCCGGAAATCTTGTATTTTCCCCGGTAGGGACTTTGCGTGCTGATCCATCGGCCGTGCGTCATGAGGGGCAGGCCAATCGATTGCTGGAAGGCCTTGAGCCCTTGCGGAAACAGGGTGTGGTCGGCCTCATAGAGCATTGTCCCGCCCCGTCCGTTCCAATGCCGGGTTCGGGTGGTCCACTTTCCGGTGTGGTCTTTCGCGCTCATGCCCGGATAGGATTTGGGGTACCACCAGCTGTCAAGCTGCAGGTATCCGACCGGGATGTTTCTTTTTCGGAATTGCGAAATAACCGCCTTCAGAGTGCCTTCATAACCCAGCGATTTGATGTACTTGTAGTAGTAGACGGCGCCATGATCGGTCCAGTAGCCGTAATACTTAAGGGTGGGATCGCTTTCAATTCCGGGCCGCTTTTTCCCGGCTAGCCCGATCAGGCCTTTTCCCCAGACGTCCCAGGTGTGGCGGATTCCCGGTGCGATGGCCATTAAGGTCTGCTGGCTGAAACCGGCCGGCACGCTGGAGAGTTCCTGGTCGAGGCCGGTGGTGATCAGGTGATCGCCGTCGCCGCGCATGACGGAGATGATGAAGTGCGAGGCTGGTGAAATAACCATCGCGTTCGCCTTGCCGTCGAAGAAAAGCCAGGGCGTGCCGTATTGGCCAAGCTTAAACTGCGGCGGCGCAAAGGCATGGTTTCTGTAACTGAAATGGTCGAGGTGGACGGGGATTTGGGTGAAGCGGGGAAATGCCGCCTGCGTCGGACTGGCCGCTTTTAGATAGGTATAACGGAAAAGAAGTAGCGGCTGGTGTTGGTAGAGCCGAATCGCCCCCCGCAGGGGAAGATCTCCTTCTTTCCAGGTAAATGTTATCTCCCGAAAAGCTCCGATGGGGTCGTGGCCTATCGCCTTATGGAGATCCGTTGCGGCTGAGCCAAGGCTGCCGCCAAAACTCCATGCAGGTTTACGCGCAGTGATCTTGTACTGTCCCGTCGCCTTTTGAAAGCGGATCGAAACGCCGCTCTGGGATGAGAGCATCGTGCTGGCGTGAGCCATTGGCATGACTGTGAAGCAAACCAGAACCAATGCCGCCAATGTTGCTGGAGCCAAAAGCGGAATGCGGCGATTTCGGCTGGCCGGCATGCGCGCCTGCCGATATGCTGAAAACAGGGTTGATTTCAACCCTTCCTTTTTTATCATGACCTGAAGCCTCCATTGGCTCTCTATTGTTGCGGGGCGAACGGCCGTGGTTGCTGACCTGCGCCCTCCACAATAGGAGATTGATATGAATGACAATCACTAAAATAAAGGCGTTGTGTTCTTCGAAGATCGACACGCCAAAACTCAACCACATTGTTTGCTGGGAGCAGCCCTGTCTCGTGATGGAATCCTGAATCAAAGGAGTGGCGCACCCAATTGGTAAACGCTGGAATCGCGATACTTTGTTGTAGGCCGGGGGATTGCAGATGCCGCCCAACTACTTACCCATCATCTTGTTTTTGCCCGCAAAGGTCAAGGATCGGGCCCGGGAACAGCGGTCGGCTCCAGGCGCGGGTTATGCCGAAGGCGGAACTTCCGCCGCCGCAACAGGTTCGTGCCGGCGGGCCGCCGGCCGGCACGAGCGAGACGGAAAGCACTGCGGAATTACTGGGTCAAGCTGGGCAAGGCGGACTTCATCTTCAGTTTCCGGAAGTTCTTGATGCGGTAGAACGTCAGATAGTTGGCGTTGTGATAGCTGTTGGCGCCGCCCATTCCGTCGTTGTAGGCGGTTCGCGACGCCACGATGATGTCATTGCCGTCGTATTGCCAGTCGACATACTGGAAGGCGTGATGCTTGACATCAGGATGGTGCAGAATGATGGCGCGAATTTCCCAGTGGCGCAAATCGCGCCCGTAAGCCAGCGCCAGAGTGTTCCGATAACTTGAAGGGTGCTTGACCGCTGCAGGACCGCCCTTCGGATTCACCACAATATTGACCAGCGTCCAATAACCGCCTTTTTCGGGATCGCGGCGAATGGTGAATTTTGTCGAGCCGCCCCGGAAGTTGATGAATCCGGTGGCGGGATCGAAAGTGGCCGTGTGGCCGTTGGCACTGATGTGAACGATCGCCGCTTTTTCAGGCAGGTGCGACACGGCTACGCGCAGAAAATCCACCATGTGTCCGCTGGGGGTTACGACGGCGTTGCCTTCCAGCCACCCGCCGAAATCCCCGTCAAGCCACGCCGCGTCGCGGTGGATAAAATTGCTGAAGGTCCAGTTGGAAGCTACCAGCAGATCCGCATTGTTCGGCACGGACAGCATGCCGGCCTGGAACCGCCTGCCCCATTTTGTTCCGC
>CAYWMN010000024.1:0-16679 GCA_964459065.1 uncultured Acidobacteriota bacterium
TTCTGAGGGCGTTCGGTTACCGCGGGATTGTGGATCTTGGCTACCGTTATGACCATCGCGATGGGAGCTATAAGATCCTGGACATTAACCCCCGGATTGGTGCGACCTTTCGAATGTTTGTCGACAACAAAGGCATGGATGTGGCCCGAGCCCTCTACCTGGACCTGACGGGGCAGCCCATCGCTACCGGCGCGCTACGCAACGGGCGCAGGTGGATTGTGGAGGATTTTGATTTCGTCTCCTGTGTCCGCTACCGCCTGGAGGGAAAGCTGGGGCTGAAATCCTGGCTGGCGTCCCTGCGAGGAGTTGAGGAAGCGGCTTATTTTGCCCCCGACGACTTACTTCCCCTCCTGCCCATGTTGTTCAACGATCTGCACAAACTCCTCGCCAAATCACTCGAGGGGATCGCTGGATTGCTGGGGCTTCGCCGCAGCGCCGGCTGGCTGCGGAATAAACGGACGCAAATTGCAGCGGCGCGAAGGGCTGAATTGCCGTGAGCAGCTTGTTCCTGAATCGTAGGAGCGAAACTCTGGCGGCAACCGCCTCCTGGACGGCCAAGGGCGGGCTTGCGGTTATAGATCAGGGATTATTCGCAGGCACGAACTTTCTGACTAACCTGCTGCTGGCACGCTGGCTTGCTCCGGCCGACTATGGGGCGTTTGCGCTGGCCTACTCGGTTTTTCTGCTGTTTGGAACTCTCTATTCGTCGTTCTTGACCGAACCCATGCTGCTCTATGGGCCCGGCAAATACTTCTCCCGCATCCAGCAATACCTGGGACTTCTATTGCGCGGACACTTTTCAATCGCCGGATCGCTGAGCGTCATGCTGCTGGCCACCGCCTTCGTGGTGGGACACTTTTATTCAGTGGTGGGCTGGGCGCTGGCGGGCGTTGCACTTGCCGCCCCGTTCGTGCTTTTTACCTGGTTCGTCCGCGGCGCCTTCTACATCTGGTCCAGGCCCGCGTGGCCCGCCAGCGGCGGGCTGGTCTACTGTGCCACGCTGCTCGGCGCCATCATCGTGCTGCAGGACACGGGACATCTGACTCCCTTCAGCGCGCTAGTTGTCATGGGCGGAGCCGGACTGATCGTGTGCCTGCTGCTCCTGCCGCGCCTGGGCGTCCACTGGCGCCAAACGCTTGGCTCAAGCGGCCTGCGGGAAGTTGCCGCTGACCACTGGGGCTACGCCCGCTGGGTTGCGCCTTCGCGCGCCTCCGCCTGGGTTCCGACCAACGTCTATTTTGCCATCCTGCCTGTTTGGTTTGGACTTTCTCAGGCCGGAGCGCTGAAAGCCCTCCTGAACTTCTCCATGCCGGTCATCCATACGCTGTCCGCGCTAGGGGTTCTGATCCTGCCGGTTCTCGTCCGCAGGCGGCGCAAAAATGGCGACCGCAGCGTTTCACAGACGGTTCGCTGGTACTTTGGACTTGCCTTGATGGGAACCGTCGTGTATGCAGCGCTGCTGTGGACGTTCCGCGATCAGGCGCTGCATCTGCTCTATGGTGATAAGTACCAGAATTTTTCATCCCTGACCTTTATGCTCACGTGCTTGGCGCCTTTAGGCGCCTGCCTCGCCGAACCCTACTACCGGGCCCTGGTAGCGATTGAACGGCCCGACCTCATGTTCAAGAGCAGCGCGGTAGGATGCGTCGTCGCCCTCGGCCTGGGAGTGCCGCTGGTCGCGGTCTTTGGCCTTAACGGAGCACTGGCCGGCGTTTTGGTCTCGGGCATGGCAGGGGGAATGATGAGTTACTTCTATTACAAAAGGGAATGTCCGGTAGACGTGAGCCCGACGCCGGCCCATGCCGTTGCGGAATAGATCCGTTGGTTAATCGCTGCCGCGGAGCTTCACAATTCGCCCGGCAGCCCGGGAGGAAGCCCTTCATGAGTCTGGCATTTCACCACCTGCTGATCCATCCGCTCCGTGAAATGGTGCGTTACGCCTTGTTCGCAGGATACTGATCGCCGTTGGCGCCCCGGCGGGTCTCCTACGATTCGCGATTGAAGCTTCCCAGTCTGAGGGAGGCCATTCAACAGTTCCTGGGCAGCAACGATCAACCTCTTTTGGTAAATGACCTGGATAACCGAAGCTTAAGCGCAAGAATCATCGTCTGCACCATGCCCTCCAATCGGACCAAACGGCGTCTGGCTCAGATGGGGTACACTCACCGGCATTCCTTTATCTTCATCAACCGGGAAGGATTACCATTCTTGCTTCTCCCGTCGGAAAACCGGAGGGTGTTTCTGGCAGGCCTTCGCATTTACGCGCCCCAAAAGATGCGCGGCAAAGTGCTGAGGGCGGTGGTTTCCGAACTACCCCGCTTGGGCGGGGCAAGGTGGTTGCCCAAAAGGCTGACGATTGCTTCCACCGAGGCGCTGCCGTTAGCAGCGCTCGTTAGCCGGCTGACGGGAGAGCCTTCGCCCGCCTTTGCCTGGTTTATCAATTCTTCCGCTTATTCCAGCAAGATCAATCTGCAGGCGATGGGGCCCAATGGGAAGATTCTGGGATATCTCAAGCTGTCACTGAGCCGGGTGGCGTTTCATAGTATCCAGCATGAAGCCCGCGTTTTAAATCAACTGTGGGGCTACCCCGAATTGCGTCCCAGGATTCCGCGGGTTCTTTATGAAGGGCGCTGGTCGGATGGTTACCTGATGATGCTGTCCGCCCTGCCGGGCAAGCCCGGCCCCCTGGCGTTTACAAGCCTCCATCAGGAGTTCTTGCGGACGCTTTCATCTCTTCAGCCCGTCGAATGCCCCGGAGAATCGCTCGTCACGAAGACCCGAGAGAAATGGGAAGAGGCGATGTCTCGTCTGGGACCTGATTGGGCCGAAATCGGGCAAACGGCCCTCACCATGGCAGGACAACTCCTGCAAAGCCGGTCGGTCCCGTGCGGAATCATTCACGGGGACTTTGTCCCCGAAAATACCCGCGTCCTGGATGAGCGTCTTCTTGTCTTTGACTGGGAGCGCTCAAAGGCCGCGATGCCGTGCACGTGGGATATTTTCCACTTCCACCTGGAACTGGCATTCCTGTTGGGAAAAAACGTCGAAGAGGTTTTCGCGATTCCCGAGTCTCCGGTAGATCGCGCCTGCTGGCTGCTCTATCTGCTGGATTCCGCGTGCCGGCTTGCCAAGTCTGAACGGACACGAGCCAGGGCCGGCAGGCTCCGCTATCGCTACCATCTGCTTTCTCAAGAAGTTCTCCTCGGCCTGAGCCGAGAGTATTTTTGACCTAATTGCGGCGGCTTCTACCGCCTGCGCAGGAATCTGGCCTTCAGGCTCCCGGAAAGTCAGTCCGCCAAAGTGCCGTTATAACTTATGACCGTCTTATCGTCCGGGACGGAAAACGCTTAACGGAGGAGGCACCCTCGGATGAGATCCTATTCACTTCCACTTGAAACTTCCCTGCCCTTTGGAAACGGCGACAAACAGGCGTTCCAGGCCCAGGAGTCTTCCCTCGCCCGCGCCTGCTGGTTGCTCGATCGCCTGACGGCCTTGTCCCGGCGGTCGGAGGTTGAACTCGACTGGATCCGGTCATTACGAATCCGCTGTCGCAACCAGAGACTTATTCGAGAGTCTCTTCTCTCCTTGAACTAACCATGTCTTCCACAACGCCGCAAAAAGCCGCTGAATGGGTTTCCGGCCAGATCTCCCTCTGCCGGCCCCGGGCGCGTTTTTGGCTGGCCAACGGGAGCCTTTCGGTCCTGGACGAAGGCATGATCGCCGGCTCGAATTTCCTGATCGGCGTGCTGCTGGCCAGGTGGCTTGTGCCGGACCAGTACGGCGCCTACGCCCTGGCCTATTCGCTTTACCTGGCCCTGGCCGCCTTCTACCGCGCGTTAATTCTTGAGCCCATTGCGGTGTTCGGCCCCTCCTACAAATCCCTGGGCCGGCGGAAGTACCTCGGCAGCCTGCTCAAGCTGCAGGCGATCGCCGTCTTGCCGGTCGTCGCGATCCTGGGAGGTTCGTCGTATCTGGCCGGCCACCTATGGACCGCTCCATCGGTCGCCTCCGCGCTGGTAGGCTTAACTGTGGCCGCGCCATTCCTGCTGATCTTTTCGTTCACGCGGTTCTCCTTCTACCTCGACTGCAAGCCGGGCCGGGCGCTTTCCGGCGCCGTCATCTATTGCGCGATCATTGCCGCAGGACTGGCGCTTCTGTACCGGATGGGCCTTCTTTCGCCGCTGGCAGCCTTTCTTCTGATGATGGCGGGCGCGCTTGTGAGCGGCGCCATCCAACTGGCGCGGCTCAAGCCCGCCGTGCGAGGAAAATTTCACGATGAGGTTTTGTCCGACGTCTGGAACAAACACTGGACCTACGGGCGATGGTCGCTTCCCACCTCGCTTCTGGTGTGGCTGCCGGCCAATATTTTCTACTTTCTGGCAGGCAGCTTTTGCGGGGTTGCGCAAGCCGGAGCCCTCAAAGCTCTCACCAACTTCATTGCTCCCGTAGGACACCTGACCGCGGCCTTTTCACTTCTTCTGACGCCCTACGTTGCAAAGTTATACGGCGAGCAAGGCGCGCGGGGAACCCATTCGCCGGTGCAAAGAATCAACACTCTGTACTTCATCGCGGGCCTCTCCTATTGCGTGGTGATTGGAGTTTTCGGCAGCGTCATCTTTCACGCGCTGTACGCCAACCGCTATAGCGAATTCATCTATCTTGTTCCCTGGGCCGCGGTTGTCGCCGCCTTGAACATGGCCGGAAGCGGGTCGCGCATCGGCCTGCGCGCCTTGCAGAGTCCATCCTCTCTTTTCGTCGCCTATTGCGCCGCCGCCGTGGCTTCCATCGGGGCCGGCATTCCGTTGGTCTGGATCTACGGCGTGCCGGGCGCCATCGCAGGGTCCATTCTTGCATCTGCGGTCATGTTCACCAGCGTCCTAATTCTGTTCCGTAAAAAAGTTCACGCTTCCGCGCCGGTCGCAGCATAGAGCCAGGCCGCCCGCGCCCGGTCCCGAGCGAAAAAGAGGAGCCTGTTGGCTGCACTCATAACTCGTGTCTTGAATTTCAAAAAGAATTGAGGAGGCGCCCAATGTTTGAGGTAAAAAGGACCGTCCCTATCAACCGGCTGCATACCCTTGATTATCTCCACTCGATCGGAGTGCCGGATTTGCCCCCGTCAACCAGTCCCTTTGATCCCGGCTACGATCCGGCAACGCTCGAAAGTCATCTGGACCAGAGCTCCCACCTGATGTCGATCCTCAAGATTTCAATGGCTTGCTGGATGGTGGCCAAAGAAAGCGCGACACGCGCCAAGATTGCCGCCGCCAAAAGGTACAAAGTCCCAACCGTTACGGGAGGCGGGCCCTTTGAGGTGGCCGTGGCCCAGGACCATCTGCCCGCTTATCTCGATTTGTGCGCCGACATCGGCGTCACGCGAATCGAGTGCGGCGAAGGCTTCACGGAAATGCCGCTCAACGCCAATGACGTGGTCCGGATGGCCCGCCAGCGGGGTCTGGACGTCCAGTTTGAGATGGGCAAAAAGCATGACGGAGCTTTTACCGAAAAAGTGGTGCGCCAGCTCATTGAACAGGGAAAGCGCTGGCTCGACGCCGGCGCGCTTCAGTTGGTTGTTGAAGCGCGGGAAAGCGCCAAAGGCGTGGGCCTTTTCAACGACCAAGGCAAATTCAATGCCTCGTACGCCGATCGCTTTGCCAGGGCGTTCGGGCACAAAATCCTGATGTTCGAGGCCCCGAACAAATCCAGCCAATTCACGCTGCTCAATCATTTCGGAAACGAAGTCCATCTTTGCAACGTGCGCTTGGAGGAATTGCTGCGGGTTGAGATTTACCGGCGCGGGCTGCATTCCGACGCCTTTGCTCATGACAATCTGCGGCCCCGTGTGATGGAAGCGCCGCGTGCCCTGACGGGGACCTAAAGGAGAAAAACATGACCAGCAGGTTCGTCAAGATCGATTGCTTCATCGATGGCTTTGAACCGCGCCACGACGGGTTCGCGGTTGTTGCCGTGGATGTTATCCGCGCCACAACCGCCGCCATCACGGCCGTGGCGACAGGCCGAGCCTGTTATCCGGCAGCTTCGCTTACGGATGCCGAGTTGCTGGCAGCCAAGCTGAAAAACCCTCTGCTGGCCGGCGAACTCGGCGGGAACATGCCTTATGGGTTCCACCTGAACAACAGTCCTGCGGCGCTGGCGGCCCACACGGATATCTCGCGGCCTGTGGTGCTGCTCTCCAGTTCAGGCACCAGGCTCATGTGCTGCGCCGATGGAGCGCCGGCCGTTTATGCCGCTTGTTTTAGAAACTTCACCGCAACAGCCCGCTACGTGGCTCTCGATCACTCAAACGTCGCACTTCTGGGCGCGGCCACCCGCGGTGAGTTTCGGGAAGAAGACCAGATCTGCTGCGCCTGGATTGCCCGCGCGCTCGTCGCACAGGGGTACATTCCCGAAGACGCCCAAACCATTGCCATTCTGGACCGCTGGGGAGAAGCCCCGCCTTCCCACTGCATGGTCAGCAAGAGCGTGAATTACTTGCGAAACACCGGCCAGCTCGACGATTTGGAATTTATTCTCACCCACGTCGACGACCTCAACTCCGCGTTCATGTTGAAGAACGGGGAAATCGTTGAAGAGCGCCGTTTCCCGCGTCTTGCCGTAGCGTAAAAATCCCGCCCGGAGCGGCCCCGGTAACGCGCCCGGAGCGGGGCCTTCCTGGTCAATAGGAACCAATGCATATGCTGGAAGCAACCCTCCATTCCGACCGAAGCCCCCTCGCCAACCTCCTGATTTATGGTGCGGCGGCCGGGCTAGCCGTTCCCCTGGTTTTGTATCCCTGGCCAACCTTTGCCGTGCTCGGGGGAGGCGCCGGCCTTACGCTTTTAACCCTGGCCATCAAGCGGTGGAGCGGGCTTTGCCTTTGGCAGGCGCTGGCGATGGTCGCGCTCGCCGGATACTTGATCCTCAATTACGGCTTCGCGAACCTCACCTTCCATGCCGGCGGAATTCCGATCATCGTCGGCCACTCCCTGATGTTTGCAGCCCTGGGGTTGGCCCTGTTCAAAAGCCGGGGCAAGCTCCTCAACGGATTGCGGGATCCTGCGGCGCTGTGCCTGCTGGCTCTGCTTCCCCTGGCGGTTCTCCACCTGCTGGTCGATGTTCCCCGCCACGGCTTGTATGCCGTTCGCGACGCATCGATGTTTCTGGAAACCATCTTCTTCCTCCTGGGCTTGTTCTGGTCGACGCGGCAACAGGACGCGCGACCGCTGCTCAAGTGGCTTCTGTTCATCTACATCGGATGCATGCTTTACGGGATGACGTTCCCCTGGGGAGACGCCATCCAGAACTGGTCGCCGGTCTCGGGCATTTTTCTCAAGATTCCCGTTATCGGGTACTACTGGGGCATGGCTGTGCAGCTGCTGGTCGGAGCGCTGTTTGTCATCTGCCTGGCCCGGTTCGTGGTGAGATGGCCCGCCTGGGTTCTCATGCTGCTGGCCTGCGCACAGATTTTTGGGCTGGCGATTCAGCAGGCCCGCGCCATGTACCTGGGACTCTTCCTTTCCATGTTGGCGCTCCTGTTTCTGGGAGAACTTAAGAAGTTTTTGAAGCTCGCCTCGATACTTGGAGCGGGCCTGGTGATCGTCGTGTTCCTGTCTTCAGTCGCCAATGTCCGCATTCAAGGCCGGATCGGGCCGGTCAACGATAAATTCCTTGAAGAGCACTTCCTCAGCCTGCTGGGCCGCCACAACACTCCCGCCATCGGCTCCATCTACGACCGCGAGGGGTGGTATGAACAGACCAAGCACCGCATTGAAAAACACGGCGCGATGGCGCTCGCCGTGGGCGAGGGGTTTGGGTTTCCTTTAATCGACTTTGAAACACCGACGGGCGTCGCGGTTCGGCAGCCGCACAACTCCAATCTCACCGTGTTGTTAAGGCTCGGGTTACTGGGCATAGGATTCTGGATTGCCTTCAACTTGATCTTGCTGACGCGATTCCTGAAAGCTCTTAGAAACAGGCGTTCCATGGACCCCTTCTCAAGGAACCTCGCCATTTGGTTTTTCCTCTTCTACATGCTTTTGTTCCTGGAATGGAGCGTGCAGCCCGGCCTTGAATTTTCTGCCGGCGCCATCACGTTCTACATGCTCGCCGGGTTTGGAATGGGAATGCTCCGCCGGCAAAGCGAACAAGCCGCGGCCAGCCAGCCCCTCAAGGTCAACGTTTACCAGGAAGGGCACTTGGCCAAACCAGCCGTTCCGGAACTGGTTGATTAAGCCCCGGCGGCGGACCGGACCGAAGACGGCCGCTTAGGCTTTCGAGCGCCGCCATCGGGTCGAAGCGGCGCCCACACTAGCGCGGAGATAGCTCAAGTGCAAACAACCATGCAAAAACCAAGAGTTGTGACAACAAGCTGGGACGACGGCTACGTCAAGGATCTCAAGCTCGCGGAACGGCTCGCTTCAAAGGGCCTGGCGGGAACTTTCTATATTCCCTTCCACGGGGTTGGCGGCCGCAGCGTGCTTCAAGCAGCGGAGATCAGAAACCTGGAGGCCCAAGGCTTTGAAATCGGCGCGCACGGATACAGTCACCGAATTCTGACGGAGCTGCCTCTCCCGGAACTCGATGAGGATGTCACGCGGTCGATCGAGACTCTTGAGCAGATCCTGAGCAGCAAGGTTCACATGTTCTGCTACCCGAACGGCCGCTTCAATCAGAACGTTCTCCGCATTCTGAAAGGAACCGAACTCAAGGGAAGCCGCACCACCCGCATGCTTCATACCAACACGGATTTCAAACCCTTTGAAATGCCCGTCACTCTGCAAGCTTATCCCCACACGGCGATGGCTTATTTCAGGAATCTTGCCAGAGCCGGAAATGCCCGTGCTTTATGGCGGCACATGCCCACAATTTGGTCATCGAACAATTGGGTTGATTTGGGACGAACTCTTTTTGATCAGGTGATGCGCGAAGGCGGCGTGTGGCACCTTTACGGGCACTCCTGGGAAATCGAAGAGTTGGGCCTATGGCAGGCTCTCGAAGAAATGTTGGATTACGTCTCAAACTGCCGGGAGGTTCTTTATCTTTCAAACAGCACGCTTGCCAATCATTTTTATCCCACACAAACCTCTGCCTCCCAGAAAGGGATGGTCTTTACAAAATCATGAAAATCGCCTTCATTCACAACGCGTATCAGCAACGAGGAGGTGAGGACTCGGTTCTCCAGGCCGAGGCGCGGCTCCTTAAGACGGCCGGACATACGGTGGTTCAATATCTCCGGGACAACAACGAGATTTCAGAATATCGCCCGCTGCAAACCTTGACCCTTCCCTTACGGTCGGTTTGGGCCTGGGATAGTTACCGAAATCTCAGAATATTCCTGAAAAAAGAAAAACCTGACATCGTCCACTGCCACAACACATTCCCGCTCATATCCCCGACTGCCTATTACGCGTGCCGGAAAACTGGAATTCCAGTCATTCAAACCTTGCACAACTATCGCCTGGTCTGCCCATCAGCAACCCTCTTCCGCGACAGGCACCTGTGCGAGACGTGCATGGGCAAAACCATTCCCTGGAATGGCGTTGCCAACGCCTGCTACCGGAACAGCTATGCCGCCAGTGCTGCGGTCGCAAGTCTGCTGGGAGTTCACCGGGCCCTGCGGACCTGGAAAACCAAGGTGAACGCTTTTATTGCACCGTCGGAATTCACCAAGTCGAAGCTGGTTGAAGGCGGCGTGCCAGGGTGGAAGATTTTCGTCAAGCCCAACTTCGTTTACCCCAACCACAATGGGGGTACGGGTTCGGCGCTCAATGGCGAATACGCGCTTTTCATCGGAAGGCTCGTCGAGGAAAAAGGGCTGCGCACGATGCTGAGGGGGTGGAAACTCCTTGAGAACCAGATCCCTCTGCGAATTGTGGGCGACGGTCCCTTGCGGAAGGAACTGGAAGCGATGGCAAGCGATCTGCCCGGAGTCCATTTCCTGGGGTCGATAAGTCATGAACAAGTCTTTGAAACCATCCGGCGCGCGCGATTTCTGGTCTTTCCCAGCGAATGGTACGAACCCTTCGCTTGCACCATCGTCGAATCGTTTGCTTTCGGCGTGCCGGTCATTGCTTCACGGCTGGGCGCCATGGAGCAGACGGTTCAGGATCATTATTCCGGGCTCCACTTCAGTCCCGGCGACGCCGGAGATTTGGCCTCCAAGATTGCCTGGGCATGGGATCACCCGGAACAGATGAGCGTCATGGGCCGCAACGCCAAAAACGAGTATCAAACCAAGTATTCACCCCAGCGCAACTACGAACTGCTCATGGATATTTACAACCGAGTATTAACAGACAGCGTCAACCGCCCCAACGACGGCGGTTCTCGAGCCAGGCAAGAGGCGCCGGACGTCGCCGAACAGGTGAGGGTTCGATGAAAATTCTTCTGGTCCACAACTCCTACCAGAGGCCCGGTGGCGAGGACGTCGTCTTTGAGCAGGAACGGAAACTGCTGGCCTCAGCCGGACATGAGGTTCTGGCCTACCGCCGCAGTAATCTGGAAATCCGCGAATACAACATCCTGCAGCGCCTGGCCCTGGCTGGACAGGTTGTTTGGGCGCCACCGTCGCACAATGGTTTGCAGAAGCTGCTTCGAGGCACGCGGCCCGACCTGGTTCATGTCCACAACACCTTCCCGCTGGTCTCGCCCTCCATCTACTGGATGAGCAAGCAGGCGGGAATCCCGGTGGTGCAAACGCTTCACAACTACAGGCTCCTGTGCCCGGCGGCCGCATTGTACCGGGACGGACATGTATGTGAAGAATGCCTCGATCACACCCTTTGGCGCAGTCTTTGCCACGGCTGCTATCACAACTCCCGGCTGACGACGGCGCCGGTTGCCCTGATGCTGGCCGTCCACCGCCAACTGCGGACCTGGACCAAGATGGTGGACCGTTACATCGCCCTTTCGCAATTCGCCAAAGAGAAGTTCATTAAAAGCGGCATTCCGGCGGAAAAAATCCAGGTCAAACCGAACTTCCTTTACACGGATCCCGGGCCCCGCGCCCCCGAAGGTTCCTACGCGTTATATGCGGGCTGTATTACCCGCGAAAAGGGCCTGTCGGTTGTAGCCGCCGCCTGGCAACGGCTTAAGGTCCCGATTCCACTGCAAGTTGTCGGCGATGGTCCTTATCTCGATCCCCTGCGGCGCGAGCTATCGAAGAACGGGCACTCCAGGATCTGCTTCAAGGGACATCTGCACCATGAAGAAGTGCTCACAGCCATGAAAGAGGCTCGCTTCCTCATTTTTCCAAGCCAATATTTTGAAAACTTTCCAATGACGCTGGTCGAATCCTTTGCCGCGGGGACTCCGGTCATTGCTTCGCGGCTGGGCGCCGTCCGGGAAATTGTTGAAGAAGGGCGCAACGGCCTTCTGTTCACCCCGGGTGATCCCGGCGATTTAGCCGATAAGGTTGAATGGGCCTGGACGCACCCCCGCGAAATGTCGGAAATGGGCCGCGCCGCCCGCTCCGAATATGAGACCAAATACACCGCCCGGCGCAACTACTCTTTGCTGATACAAATTTACGCAGGCGTTCTACCTCAGACGGCCTGAAGCAATCCTCTCCGGGCCTTCAGCCTGCAGCTTCAAGAAGGAGGTGGATCATGGGACATGTCCTGGCAGCGGAAACACCGCTCGCTTCCCGAAACTGTTTCAAGGTGCTGGGCGTCCAGGTTGACGCCGTTCAGATCCCGGACGTTGTGGCTCGAATGGAAGGCTGGATCGAGCAGCGGGCGCAGGGCCGCTACATCGCCGTGACCGGCATGCATGGCGTCACCGAAGCCCAGCATGACAGCGAATTCAAGAAAATCCTGAATTCCGCGCACCTTGTGGTTCCCGACGGAATGCCGCTGGTATGGCTCGGCTGCCATGCGGGCTACTCGTTAAGGCGCCGGGTCTACGGCCCGGAAATGCTGGAGACCTTTTGCCGCCAAACGGGCTCAAAATACCGGCATTTCTTCTACGGAGGCGCGGAGGGCGTTGCCGAGCATCTGGCCGGGCTGCTTCACTGGCAATACGACATCCGGGTGGCCGGCACTTATTCACCGCCTTTCCGTCCGCTTACCCCGGAAGAGGACCGGCAGGTCACCAGAATGATCTGGAAAAGCGACGCGGATATTTTGTGGGTCGGCCTGAGCACGCCCAAGCAGGAACGGTGGATGCATCAATACCGCGACCGCCTGAACGTCCCGGTGCTGGCCGGCGTGGGAGCGGCTTTTGACCTGGTAACGCGCCGCGTCAAGCAGGCGCCGCCGTGGATGCAGGAAAACGGGCTGGAGTGGCTCTTCCGGCTGACACAGGAGCCCCAAAGGCTCTGGCGGCGCTACCTCGTTTACGGCTCGGAGTTTGTATGGAACGTCATCCTGGAGTTGTCTAGGATGAAGAATTTTGGTTAACGCTCACACACGGAGGACATACCATGGATTGGAAAACACGAAAGGTATTGGTGACCGGCGGCGCGTCTTTCATCGGTTCGCATCTGGTCGACGCGCTCGTCAAACGCGGGGCCAAGGTACGGGTTGCGGACGATCTCAGCAGCGGCCGTCTGGGGAACATCCAGGGCCATATTGATGCCGGAGAAATCGAGTTCATCCAGGTTGATCTCCGCGAACCCGGCGCGGCGGATTCGGCGGTCAACGGTTCCAACGTCGTCTTTCACCTGGCGGCTGATCATGGCGGCCGGGGATACGTCGATCTCCATCAAGCCGCCTGTTCAACCAACCTGATGCTGGATGGGCTGATTTTTTCAGCCTGCTACAAAGCGCGCGTGGAAAAAGTGGTCTACGCCTCATCGGGATGCGTCTATCCCAATCATCTGCAGACCGACCCCAACGAAATCCTCTATTTAACCGAGGACATGGTGGGGCCGCCCTATGACGCCGACAACCTGTATGGGTGGGCCAAGCTGATGGCGGAGATGACGCTGCGCGCCTATTACCAGGACTGGGGAATGAAATCCGCCTGCTGCCGCTATTTCACCGTCTACGGGCCGCGCGGCGTGGAAAACCATGCCGTCATCGCCATGATCGCGCGAGCCTTTGTGGGCCAGGATCCCTTTGTGGTGTGGGGAACCGGCGAGCAGATCCGCAACTGGACCTACGTCACCGACATCGTCGAGGGAACCATCCTGGCGGCCGAAAAGGTTGACGACGGCGCCGGGATCAATCTGGGAACGATGGAACGCATCAAGGTGATCGATGCAGCGCGGGAGGTCTTGCGCTACACGGGCCGGCAAGCCCGCTTGGAACCGGATCCCAGCAAGCCCACGGGTCCTTACAATCGCGTTGCCGACAATAATCTGGCCAAACAACGACTGGGTTGGGAGCCGGAAGTCATGTTTCATGACGGCCTCCATCGCACCATCGACTGGTACTTTAGAACCCACAAAGCTCCTGACGTCACCCATTCACTCGACCTGATGCTCACCGAACGGTAGCGGGAGGGTCCGTACCCGCTTTCTGATCAAACCAGGAGCGCCCGGGCAAAGCTCCGCCTCCATCGAGGGACGCATGCCGGTTGCGGCAAAAAGCCCACCCGTTTCCGCACCGCTGGAACTTTCAGCCCAGGGGGAGTGGTGCGGCATCGAGTGGATTGACAAACACGCGGAACAGTGGAAATCACTTTGCGCGGAAGGTCCGTGCAACCAGCCGTTCTTCCGGCCGGAGTGGATTGCCTCATCCTTGAGAGCCTTTGCACCCGGCCGGCCGGTCCTGATGGTGACGGTTTGGAACAGGGGGCGTTTGCGGGCGGTGCTGCCGCTGCTGAAACAGAGAGCCTTTGCGTGGGGCGGCCTGCCCTTCACAAAGCTCCGCGGCGCCGCCAACGTCCACTCCTGCCGGTTTGACGTCATCCATGGAGCGGGCGCCGACGCCGGGCCGGCCGTTCGGGCGGTGTGGCGCTATCTCAAGGCATTGCCGGACTGGGACGTGATCGAGCTTCCGGACGTTCCCGCCGGAGGCGCCGGCGAACAACTCCTGAAGGCGGCCGCGGATGAGGGCTTCCCTTCGTGCCGATGCGAATCAAAGTGGAGCCCGTTTGTTGATCTCCGCGGCCAGAACCCCAGCGCGGGTTTCTCTCAGTTCGGTCGAAAATCCCATTTCAGGCACAGCTTGAGACGGTGGCAACGAAGAATGGAGGAAAACGGCGGACCCTTATCCCTGCGGAAAGTCCGCCTCGCCGACCCGGACAGCCTGGAACAGTTCTACCAGCTGGAAAAAAGCGGCTGGAAAGGCAGAAAGGCAACGGCGATCGCTTGCGGTAAGGAAGAGCGCTCCTTCTACGATCTGATCGCGAAATCGGCGGCGGATTCGGGGCACCTCGCGCTCTACTTTCTCGACCAGGGAAACAACACCGTTGCGGCCCATTTCGGGCTCGCCTATCAGCAACGATATTATCCCCTCAAGATTGCCTACGACGCGACCTACGCCCAATATGGCCCCGGTCATCTGCTGGTGGCAGCAGTGTTGCAGGATTGCGTGCAACGGGGCATGACGGGTTTGGATTTTTTGGGGCAATCCGAAGCCTGGAAGGCAGAGTGGGCCTCTGAAAGTCTTCCTCATGCACACTGCTATGTGTTCCGGAAAACCCTGACGGGCCGCATCCTTCAAGCCATCACTCAGCAGGAGCATCGCCTCTGGATGAGCGTCCGCAAATATGGCCACCGGTTGGTCAACGCAAAGCTTAACTACATCGCAAAAGTAAGGAACGCGCGCAAAATCCCGGACGGGGCTCGCAAAACAGACCATGAAATCCCAAACCGAAAACAAAATAAGGACACCGCATGACAGCGGTCTGTTCGTCCCGGCGTTTCCGCTCCTACAACCAGCGGCCCTTCTTGGCAGGCAGCGCGCGCCGCAGGTTTATCCTCTTAATAACCCCAACCTTGAATACTTCTACTATGCCCGCAACGGCATCTACGCGCTGGCCCGAAGCTGGAAGCTGGAAGGACAAGAAGTCCTGTTCCCTTCTTATTTTCATGGAGTGGAACTTGAAGCGCTCCTGGCTGCCGGCGTGGTGCCCAGATTCTATCCTGTCCACAAAGGCATGCGGGTTGACGCCGAAGAAGTCGAATCGTTAATTACGGCCAAGACCCGCGCCGTCTACCTCATCCATTACGTTGGTTTTCCCGGGCCCATCCGGGAAATCGCGGACATTTGCCGCTCCCGCCATCTCCTGCTGGTAGAAGACTGTGCGCTGGCCCTGCTGTCTCGAACGGGCTCCCTTCCGCTGGGAACGCTTGGCGATGCGGCCATTTTCTGCCTCTATAAATCGCTGCCCCTGCCCAATGGCGGCGCAGTGCTCGTCCAGGGACCGGGATTGAGCAAGCTTGGCGTCCGCTGCTCTTCACGAGCCTTTTCAGGCGTCGCTTACCTGGCGTCATTGCTTTCAGGCAATTTCAAGTTTCCCACGGGCGGCCGGACTCACCGGTTTCTGGCTGGACTGCGCCACCAGGTCAAGGCCGCTGCCCAGTCCTTCGGTATCGCCCCAGTGGGCTCCCAGCATTTTGACTTATCGCTTGCCAGTGCCGGCATGTCAGGACCGGCCCATTGGATTCTGGCCGCGCAGAACTTCGAGCAGATTATTGAACGGCGCCGCCGCAATTACCTGCACCTGCTCAACCGTCTCCGACCTTTCTGCGAGCCGGTTTTTCCCGACATTCCTGCGGGTGTGTGCCCGCTGTTTTTCCCCATCCCCGTGCGGCAAAAAGAAACCGTCGTGGCGCGGCTGTTTGCAAAGGGAATCCAGGCAGTGAACCTGTGGTCGGCCTACCACCCTCTGGCGCCTCCCGGCCTGTTTCCTGAAGTCGACGAGTTGCGGCAGAATGTTGTTGAGATTCCATGCCATCAGGGGATAACCGAAAATACCGTTGAACGAATAGCCGATGAGGTGATGACCGTCTTGAGCGCGGCGAACCGAAACGGCTCTTCGGGCAGGTTCGTCAAAAAACCTCCATCCGTACCGTCCGCTCCAAAGTATTGCCAAAGGGTGCAATAAGGGGGATCCAATGACCATGTTATCGAACTTTGCTAGCGACCCGACTCCCAATCCTGGCGGATTCTTTGCCACCCGGCAGGTCTGCTACGGCTCACAATCTGAAGCGCGAGCTGTGCCTCAGCACGACGACTATTCCACCGCAGTCGACAACATCCTCAAAAACGAATGGCATGAGATCCTTCAGGCCTTTGATGATGCTTCCCTGATGCAAACGTGGTCCTACGGAGCGGTCCGCTATGGAGAAAAGAACCTGAGCCACGTGGTCTTGAAAAACAGCGGACGGGTTGCTGCGGCAGCCCAGGCCATCTTGCTCAAAGTTCCCTGGGTCCCCGTCGGCGTCGCCTACATCAAGTGGGGACCCTGCTGGAGGGTCAAAGGCCAGGCCGTAAACCTTGCAAACTTCCGCCGCATCATCCAGGAACTCCACCGGCTCTATGTTGTCGAGCGCGGCTTCCTGCTCCGAATCTTCCCCAACGCCGTGGAGGACGGAACCGGAACTCTCCGCGAGATTCTTGAGGAGGAAGGATTTCAAAGGGACTTCCGCGCGCAACCAACCAGGACCGTGCTGGTGGATCTCTCCAACCCATTGGATACTCTACGGCAGAGCTTTAAAGGAACCTGGCGGCGAAACCTGGTGGCTGCCGAACACAATGGTCTTGAGGTCATCAGCGGTACCGATGACAGCC
>CAYWMN010000024.1:16689-24477 GCA_964459065.1 uncultured Acidobacteriota bacterium
GTATTGAGGGCCACACGCGCATCCCCGGCGGATAAGGCTATAAGAAATTCCAGTGCATCCGGCAAAATCTCGAACTCCAGGTTTCCCAGACCCGCTGTCTCATCGTTGATTGCGCGGCGCACAATGGTCTTGAGGTCATCAGCGGTACCGATGACAGCCTGTTTCAGGATTTGATGGAGATCTACCGCGAAATGAAGGAGCGCAAGAAGTGGGAGGAAATTCCCGACGCCCGTTATTTTGAACAGATTCAGCGCGACCTTCCTCCGCCGCTCAGAATGATGGTCATGGTTTGCCGGTACAAAGGCGAGCCCGTTGCAGGGATTGGAGCCTCAACTCTGGGCGACACCTGCATCGACCTTCTGGGCGCAACCGGCAATCAAGGCCTGAGGTTGCGCGGCTCCTATCAGCTCCACTGGCAGATGCTGCGCTGGCTGAAAACGAGATTGTTCCGCTGGTATGACTTGTTTGGGGTCGACCAAAACACTCACCCGGGAACGTATCAGTTTAAGAGCGGGCTGGGGGGAAAATTAGGCCGGGAGGTAGAGTACGTGGGCGCCTATCAGGCCGGCGGCAACTTCCTGACCAGCCTGTCCATTCAGGGCGTCGAGACAGCGCAGGCGGCCTTCGCCCGCTTGAAGCACTCTCTAAGCAGCCTGGAGTGAACAACTCGTCACCATCTGTCCCGAGCGCGGAGTAAGATTATCAAGAGGTTGCGAATGATGGCATCGCAACTACGAAACGCTATGAAAGGATCCGCTCAACGCGTATTCCGGTCGAAGTTTCCCGCCGTGATCCTGATCCTGTCAGCCCTGGCGCTGGCTTATGCTTTATATGGTTTCACCGCCGGGAACAGCCCTCTGGCCAGTGAAACCTACCAGTCATCGAGCCTTTCCGGCCCCATCGTCATCAAAGGCAAAAATGGAACCGTCCTCGATCACCTGAGGATATCCTCCTCAAAAGGCGACTGCGTCACCCTTCAGAATTCGGCGAATATCACGGTCAAAAACTCCGAGATCGGACCTTGCGCCGGAAGCGGCATCCGGATCAGCGGCGGCTCGGGAATCAACATTTACGACAACTACATCCATCCCGACGCTCCCCTTTCCGCCTGTTGCGACAAGTCGGACGGCATCTTCGCCGCTTCTACCACCAGCCTCACGATCCAGGGTAACGTGATCGCCTACGGAGAAGCCAACATCGAGGTGCAAAACGCCGCCACGGTCAAAGTGATCGGTAATTTTCTGCTCAACCCCCGCAACACCCTGACGGGCTCCCGCGGCCAAAACTTCCAGTCGTGGAACCGTAGCCGCGATGTTCTGGTGGCCAATAATTACGCGCTGGCCAGCCGCGACACGGACCTTTACAAATTTGCGGAAAATCAGGAAGACTCCATCAATTTCGGCGAAACCGACGGGGTCGTTGCTCGGAATAACTACATTACAGGGGGCCACAGCCGCTCAGGTTGCGGGTTAATCGCCGACGCGGGCGCAAATCATGTAAGGTTCCTGAATAACATCCTGGTCAACACCGGCCAGTGCGGAATCGGCATCGCCGACGGAATCGATCAAGTGGTCCAGGGAAACCGCATCATCAACAGGACTCCCGTCCAAGGCGGCGGCAACACCGCCATTTACGTCTGGAAGCAGTATGCGCCTCCCTGCGGTCCGGTAACGATCTCGCAAAACATCGCCACCCAGATCAAGGCGAATGGCACCGAGTCGAGTTTCTGGAACGGAGGCGGTTGCGGCGACGTACGGCTCTCAGGCAACGTTTGGGGAGCCCGGGCCGCGAAACTCCTCACGCCCGTTCAACAGCGGCTTCCGGTCCCCCGGATTCCCCCGGAACCCCACCGGGCTTCAGCCCCGTCGCCGTTTTCAAACCGCGCCCGGTCCCCAGGTTCCGGTCTCAGCAGCGTTGTCCGCCCGGAAGTTGTTTCCAAGTTCAGGAACCAGGGCGTCCCGAGTCCGGCTGTTCGATAAGGCGGAAGTCGGGCCCCCACAGGACGAATCCTGGTTCAGGTTTATTGCTTGAAGTCCAGCGGAGCCTGCCGTGAAAAACAGGCTCCGCTGGACTTTTGTTTTTTACCGGCCGCACCCGGTCTGGGTGGTATAGGGTGAAGGAGCCGGACAGGCGTAGGGTTGAGGTGGGATCGCCGGCGGCGGGGGCGGGGGCGGCGTCAGGGCATTGACAGCGGCCTGTCCCCACGTATTGTTTGACAGGCTGGGAGTGCCGCAACCTCCGCCATCCCAGTACGATGAAATCGAGCCATCAGATTTCACCTCGGCCGCAATGTTGCTGCTCAACGAGACGGGGCCGCAAGCCGAGGAGTACTGTTTCCAGACGTAGATCGCCGTATTTCCGCCTCCGGAGACGGGCGTCTTGTTGATCACCTGGTTGTTGCTCACCACCTGGTTGGTCCCGTCCGCAATCCCGATTCCGCATTGGCCGGTATTCACCAGGATGTTGGACGAAAACGTGGCGCTGTTGGCGCCGTCGTCTGCGATGATGCCGCAGCCCGACGGGCTCTGGCCGCCCTCGACGTAGTTGTTATCGACCATGATGCCGTTCGTCTGGCCGAAGTTGATGGAGTCCTCCTGGTTGGCGGCGTACTTATAGAGCGAAGTGTCTTCGCTGGACAAGGCGTAATTGTTCTCAACCGTGATGTCCGACGAATTATAGTAGGCTTGGAAGTTCTGCCCCCGGGAACCGTTGCTGGTGTTCCTGGGATTCAGCAGAAAATTCCCGAGCACTTTCACCGTACTAACATTCTGGACCTCGATGTTGGCTTCTCCGTAGGCAATTACGTTCCCCCAGATCGTCAGCCCCGAAGTTCCGTTCGCAAAAATCCCGTCGGCGACGTCGCAGCAGGGATGAAGCGGAGCGTCGGGATGGATGTAGTTGTCATAGAGGTTGATCGAGCTGCCGCCGCTGATCTTGACGCCGTTGCCGGCGCAGGGTCCGATTTCGGATTGCTGAATCGTGATGTTGGAGGAGTTGGTCAGGGTCACGCAGTCTCCGCTGGTGGAAGTGATATGGAGCCCGGAAATCGTCACGTTCGACTGGCCGCTCAGATTGATGGGCCCGGAGTCTTTGAGCGTTGTCGAACTGCTGGAAACCGTAAAGCTTCCGGAACTGGTCGCCGTGCCGCCCGAGGTCGCAACCGAGACCGTTCCCGAGGTCGCGCCCTTGGGCACCGACGTGTTAATCTGCGAATCCGACGCCACCGTGAACGCGGCCGCCGTCCCGTTGAAGGCAACGCCGGAAGCCCCGGTAAAGCCCGAACCGGAAATCGTCACCGAACCCCCCACCGATCCGCTGGTGGGCGTAAAGGATGAAATCTTCGGCGCCGTGGATGTTTGGGTTACGGTAAAAGCCGCCGAGCTGGTCGCCGTTCCCGAGGGGTTGGTGACGCTGATCGCTCCCGTCGTCGCTCCGTTGGGCACTACAGCGACAATCTGCGAATCCGAACTCGTCTTGAATGACGCCGCCGCACCATTGAAGGCAACGGCGGAAACGGTGGAAAAGCTGGACCCGTTGATCGTCACGGACGTTCCCGCGGTCCCGCTCGTGGGGCTGAATGAGCTGATTTGCGGCGCCGAGTTCGTATTTGACACCTGGAAGGCGCTTGAACTCGTTACCGTCGACTGATTGGTTGTTACGCTGATCGGTCCCGTCGTGGCGCTTGCGGGCACCAGAGCGTTAATCTGGCTGTCTGAAACAACACTGAAAGAATTTGCTGCCATACCATCAAAAGCCACATTCCGCGTATGCAGAAATCCTGACCCGGTAATCGTTACCGTCGTGCCGTTCGGTCCGCTAACAGGAGTGAAGGATGAAACGGCCAGGGAATTATTTCCCCGCCCCTGGCTGTTTTGCTTCCTGTTGATAGCCGTGGCGCATGAAGCGATCAACATACTGAGTACAACAATAGGCAAAAGGTAAGTCGTGTTACGAAACATTTTCCCTCCGAAACAAGATGGTTGGAGAAACCCGTCTTGCACTTGGTCTCCAGCCGCCTGTTCGGAAGGAGTCACGATATTAAACATCGACATTGCAGAAATCTCCGACGTGGTACCTTGGTACCATTGATTAAGGCGTTTCGCAGGCGGTGCTTAGATAGACTTGACGCATGTGAAAAGTTTCCACCTTCAATGGCCGCAGATCACCTGTGCAGAAGCTCGGGGCCTCCGTTCAGTAAGAATTGTTGCTATTTCCAGAGAATTCCTGGATACCCGATTGCTAAACGTCGGGTTAAAGGCAAACCGAATCAACTACTGGAATGCCCTGAAGAAAGCCGTCTTGCTTCACCTGGTCGGGACAGGAGCCGGAGCCGAATTCAGCGGGTTGTGGTGTGGCCGGAGTTGTTGGAGGGTACAGTGCTTTCAACGTTCGTCTTTCCAAGTTCCCTTCGAAAAGTTGCCGTGCACGATGGTTTCACTAAAGTGCACTGCGTTTCCTTTATCAAACCAAGGGCCAAAGTCCTGGCGCTCGTAACTCATTGATGGCTCAACAGAGGCCGCTATCGACGCTGAGGGGCCACTAAGTAGTTTTTACAGGGTTGTGTGAAATATTCTCCAGTGTTTACCTGAGGACTCGTCAGTAACTTACCTGAGGCTGACGCAATACCTGAAAGTCTGCGGTCGCGCAACTGCGCGCATCCCATTCGCTGGATTGCGGTTCTCCACCATCCTTCAAAGCCTTCCCGAGGACGCAAATGTGCAAAAGTTTGCACATTTCTCTACCCCAATAGGTGCCACGCCGGAACCCCGCCTGCAGGCCGTCGCACTCCATCTTTGGCTTTGCCGGGACACTTACCGAGGCGTGATCGCAATCACCGAATAAACGTTCAGGTCAGGCAGAGTCGCTTCCAGGGTGCGGCCTCTCCAATGTTCGTCCTGCAACTGGGAAGCGTTTCTGTCGGGTGAAGCCAGGGACAGGCGCCCGCCGGCAAGCCGCGCGAACCGGGGACCCAGCTTCAGCCGGATCCGGACGTTCCGCGCGGGCGTGGAATCATAATTCAGAACGTAGAGAACCAGCTCGCGGCCGTTTTTGAGCGAAGCAAGGTTGGCCAGCACGTGGCCGCCCGACGTCAGATCAATCTCGGTCGTCCCGGCGGTCAGGGCGGAAACCTTGCGCCAGACTTCCGTCTGTGCGGCCTTGTCGCTCCCGAAATTCTGCTCAAGCTCCGGCCGGGAGATTTCCACGTTCGCGCCCTGTAGGCCAGCCGGAGAGCCAAACACATAAAGTTTTCCGCCGGCGCTCGCGTAATCCTGAAGCGCCTGTTTCTCCGCTGCCGTCAGCTTGTCGTAAGCAGGAACAATCACGCCCCGGTAGGATTTCAACTTCTGCGCATTCACGTTCCCGGCCACTTTCAGGGCGTACAGAACGCTGCGGCGTGAAAGGAAATCGAGCAGCGTGTCCTTGCCCCAGGCAAACCCGGTCTTCAAGTCATCCGGAAGCAACACCGCCACCGGCGTCACGTTGGCCGCGCCCACGTAAAGCGGCTCGTGGCTCGAGACAAAGCCGTTGTACTGGCCGATGGCAGCCCAGGACGCCAGGGCTTCCGGCTTGCCATTAATCAAGCCGGCGTCAAACGGCCCTTCCATATCCCACGTATAGGCCGACCCAAACGATGCGGCTTCGGCAATCGCCAGCTTTTCCGAGCGCGGCTTCAGAAACGCCGTTGAGCGCCCGCCCTTGTGAAAAACCGAATACTCGGTGACAAGCGGTTTGCCGGCCGGCAGCAATCCCCGAATCAGGCGCGTGCGCCGGACGTTGGTCACGTTCCATTCCGGGCCCCAGACGCCCGGTTCCCGCCAGCCCTCGTCAAACGTGAAATCCATATAGCGGTTCAGGGCGGCGCGGGAAGGCGAAAGGCCGAAATTTGAGAAGATCGGAATGTTCGATTTCTTCCGCTCGTGGATGTATTCACGAACCTGGGTAAAGAAGTTCGCCACGGCCTGATTGCTGGCCCACGCGGGAGCCCCGGTGTTGTCAAAAAAGATGGCGTCCATGCCGTCGTCGATCATGCCGCCGATGCGCTTTTCCTGATATCGAACCCATCCGGGGTCGTTGAGGTTGGCGATGTAGCGCAGGGCGTCGCGCCCGCCGGAGTAACGATAGGGCAGCCCGTCCGGCTCAAACATGATCCATCGCACCGACTGCGGCACGTCCCGGAACATGCTCTGCCAGAAGAGGCTGACCGCGCACATGTAGGCTGCCACCTTGATGCCGTGCTGATGCAGCATCCGGGTGATCTCGCGCACCAGGGCGCGCTGCGGAGCTTCGTCTTCCCACGAAAATCCGGCGCTGTAGGTCACCCAGACAAAGTTGACGTGAGCCTTCACCAGCAGGTTCACCATCTGCCGCCCATAAACGTCCCGGCTGTAGACATTGGCCAGCACCTTTTGTTCATCGGGGGTAAAGCGCATGCCCCAGGCTGAGCGCCGCGTCTTTTGGATCTCAATCGGGCCGCCGTCAAACCGCGCGAACCGGAAGCGTCCCTGCTGCAGCCAGGCGGGCAGATGCGCAAGATCAGGCGCGACGCCTGCCGGCATCTTCTGCGCCGCCGCGCTGCCTGCCAAACCCATTCCCAAAGCACCGCCAAGCAATATCGCCAAGATCCTGTTTTTCATTCCGTTTGCTCCTGAAGTGTCTGGATGATTGCGGACCACTTGCCGGGGCGCCCGCCCAAGCGCCCCCTATGATATTCCCATTGCGCCCGAATTGAAACGCCCGCTTCCCGCGGCCCAACGGCCCTCGCAGTCCCTCCTGGAAAACTCGCCTTCCCTCATCGCCCGCCGTTTTCCATTCAGCCTGAATTCTTAGTCCCTTTTCACAACGCCCCTGCGGCGGTATGGTAGACTGTGCCCACGGTGAGAGCTGATGACAGAAGCAATTTCTGAAACCACGAATCCCAAGCAGAAGCTGCGGGAGATTTGCCGCACGGCCGCCCGCGTCTTCTACGAAAAGGGCTACGACGGCGCCTCCATGCAGGATATCGCCAGCGCCGTGGGCCTGACCAAGGCGGGGCTCTATCACCACGTGGGCAGCAAAGACCGCCTGCTGTTTGAAATCATGAACTACGGCATGGATATTCTGGAAGAGACGGTGCTCGAAAAGGTCAAAGACATCCAGGACCCCAGCGAGAAGCTTCGCCAGACCATCCAGGGCCACATCGACCTGGTCATCCGCGCCCGCGACCTGGAAATCACCGTGATCCTGCATGAGAACCGGTCGCTGAAGGGCGCGCTGCGCAAAAAGATCAATGCTCGCAAAAAATCCTACATTCACTATCTCGTCGATCTGATTTCCCAGGTCCAGGATCAGGCCGGAGGGGAGCCGCTGATCGCTCCGGTGCTGGCGGCCTTCAACCTGCTGGGCATCATCAACTGGCTCTACCAGTGGTATCAGCCCGACGGCAGCATCAGCCAGAGCGAGATCACTCAGGGCTGCGTCGACTTCTTTTTCCGGGGCCTCGTCGGCAGCGCCGAGCCCTCCACTCCACCCAAAGCCGGCTGAGCGCCCGGGCGTTGCTCCCTCTTGTCCGGCGTGCTAGCATCGCTTACCATCAAACTCTGAACCAGGAGATGAGGCTTTCTGATGAGCAAGACAACAGTTGCTTTCCAGGGCGAGCGCGGGGCCTTCAGCGAAGAGGCCGCCTACAAGCTGCTGGGCCGCGAGATTCAGGTGCTGCCTTGCGAGACTTTTGAGGCCGCTTTTCTGAGCGTGGTCAAAAAGAAAGCCTCCTACTGCCTGGTCCCCATTGAAAACACGCTGGCCGGGTCA
>CAYWMN010000025.1:0-1334 GCA_964459065.1 uncultured Acidobacteriota bacterium
ACTTTAATGCGCCGGTTCATCAGCATTTCCCACATAAAATCTTCCTTATTCCAGGGGAATTCCGGCTCCAGGAGGACCGCGTAGATGTGGAATACGTGCTTAACGTCCGGCGACACATAAGGCAGTGTGAGGCCTGGGATATCCTTGAGCCGCTCGTTGTAGATTTTGGCGAGTTCCATGCGCCGGGCGGTCCACCCATCAAGCTTCTGAAGTTGAACCAACCCCACCGCGGCTTGAATATCCGTCATCCGGTAGTTATAACCCACATTGTCAAAGTTCAGATACCAATATCGCTTACCCATCGGCTCCTCAGCCTCATCAATGGGCAGGTACTTGCCTTTGGGATCGTAGCTGCGGCAGCACAGCGAGCGAAAGGAGAGAGCCCGTTCATAAAGGTTCCGGTCCGAGGTGACGAGCATGCCGCCCTCGCCAAGCGTGGTCATGTTCTTTTGCTGGTGAAAACTGAAGACGCCGATATCGCCCAGGGTCCCGGTTCTGCGTCCTTTATACTCGGCGCCGGGGGCGTGGGCGCTGTCTTCAACCAGCAGAATGCCGCGCGGACGAGCCAGCTCCTGCAGAGCATCCATATCGCAGGGCTGCCCGTAGAGATGAACGGGCAGAATCACCTTGGTCTTGTCGGTGATGCGCGAGGCGACTGAGGCCGGATCAAGATTCAAGGTGCGGGGATCGACGTCAGCAAAGACCACCGAAGCTCCCGTGGCCGCAATCGCGTTCGCCGTCGAGATCCAGGAGACTGGCGTGGTGATCACTTCGTCGCCGGGGCCGACCTCGGCCGCCAGCATGGCCAGGTGCAGACCCGCTGTGCAGGAAGAAACGGCCAAAGCGTACTTCGTGCCGCAATAGGCCGCAAAAGCTTCTTGAAACGCTTTTACTTTTGGCCCGCTGGATGGGGCCGAAGCGTTCAAGACCTGGATTGCAGCTTCCGTCTCTTCCGGCCCGTAAACTGACCCGTGATTGAATTCAAGTTCATACAGAGCTTTGGGCAAAGCCATCGATTGACCTCCTGATTACTTCGTGAGCAGTTCCCAATGGAATATCGCAAACTTGCCGGAGGCGATCCGTCAGCAGAAGATGGGCGTTTCCGCGCGGCGCCCGGCCGGGCTTGCCGCCGGTTCGCGGGACGACCCGGGAAGTCTCGAAGCCCATTGCCTCCGCCAGTTGGCGGGTCATCTCGTACCGGGAAAGCGAGTCGAGAGAGCCCACATGGAAGACGCCCGAAGCGCCAGGGGTTTGCAGCAACTGAAGAATTACCTGGCTTAACGTGGCGACATCAATGGGATTTCGGTATTCGTCCGCCGGAGCCGTACAAAGGT
>CAYWMN010000025.1:1344-24399 GCA_964459065.1 uncultured Acidobacteriota bacterium
GGAGCCTGGACTTCATTCCCGTCGCGCAGGGACTTCGCCAGGCGGTTCAGGAACGCATTGGTTCCGGAAGTGCGGCTGAAACCCAGCACCAGTGCGGGACGAACGATCAGGGATGAAGGAAGCGCCTTTGAGATCAGGACTTCGGCTTCGTGCTTGGTGCGGCCGTAAACGCTGAGAGGCGTCGGCGGGGCTTCCTCTTTGTATCCGTGCTGGTTGCCATCAAACACCGCCGCTGAAGAAACAAAAAGCAGGCGCGATCCCATTTCCGCACAGGCTTTGACAACGTTCTCCGTTCCTTGAACGTTGACCGCCCGGGCCTGATCAGGATTTTGCTCGCAGCGGTCGATATCTGAAATCGCGGCCAATAACACGACGGCATCCGGCTTGGTCTCTTGAAAAATCTTCCGAACACGTTCAGCGTCGGTGATTTCGATCTGGAAGCTTGCCGGTTCGGCGGGATCGGCCTGGGAATCGGCGGAGAATACGTCCCATGATCCCTGTGCTTTACTGACCAGATGCTGGCCGATAAAGCCTTTACTGCCAATAACCAACAGACGTTTATTGGTGGTGTTTTCCATGCTCGTATGGGTCCTTTAATCTGGTTCTTGCCCGACTTCGGCACTCAGTTTAATGATCTGTAGATAAGCTCACGTGATGTTCTTTATGAACATCGAAGTGGTAGTATCGCACATTTTTGGAAAATTAAAGAAGATTCCGCAGGGGTGCCTTAGTTTGGATTTTGTTGCGGCTCTCCTTCCGCTCCCAACAATCGAATCTGGTGCAGTGTCAAGCCGTATCCGCTGCCGGGCGGGTTGGAACGATAGTGCGTATGAAGGTATCCGTTGGTGAAGTTCGCCGCATAGCAGAGCCAGGCCGTGCGCCCGTCTTTGCTGATGAACTTCGACGGAATGTTAACAAAGTAAGCTTGTTCGCCGAAGTGTCGCATATAAACCACAAGTTTCCAGGGTCCGGTGATGCTGGGCGACTCAAGAATATAAGTATTAAACCTGGAAATGGTGTTGCCGCCGTCCGTGATGCACATCAGGTAGCGGTGGAGCGGCGCGTCGTAGGTCATGGTGACGCAGCCGCAGTTGTTATTCCAATTAATTAAGGGTTTGATTTTGGCAAAGTCGTGCTTCCAGACGGCGTGGCCCTGGGCGTTGAATCCGGCAAAGTACTCATATTTGGACCGGTCGTTCATGTTCCGGATGCCGGGTTTCACCCGAATCATATAAATCTGGTCGCCGGTAATCCAACTGAGGTTCGCCGGTCGCGGATCGGGATCGGGCGTAACCGCTCCCTGTCCCACCAGATACGCCATGCCGTCGGGAGAGTATTCCATGTTCTTTCCGAAATCGACAAAGTGCGGAGAACCGATCTTGACCGTTCCGCCCGGCTTGCGGGGTTCCGGGAACAGCGGGTACCGCGGCGTGTGAGGGCAGGCGTGCCAGGTGTGGCCGTAATCGGTTGAGTAGCGAAACCCTACAAAGGGACCGAGGATGTCCCAGTTAAGCCCTTTGCCGGGATTGCCATCGGAATCCATCAGGCAGTAGGTTCCGTAATACCACACGCCGTCATACACCAAACTGCCGCAGGGATAGCGCCCTCCATAAGGAGCTGGACTCGCGGCGTAGATACCGGGATGGACGATTTTGAGTTCCAGGGGATTGTCGCCAACGATTGTGGCGTATCCGGTTGTGGCGGGGTGGTGGCGGCCGGAAGAGCTTGAGTGGATGCCGTTAACGCTGCCGTCGGTCCAGGGCGAATAGAGGTTTCCGTTTGCCGCCCAGGTGGGATACCAGGTGTCGGCGTGGGCGTAGTGGGCGTATTTTCCGGTGAACGCAACGCCTGTGATGTCTTTGGATTTCTGAAACGGGCAACCCGCTGGCGGCTCGGACGGCCAGACCCTGTAGGAATCCGGCTGTTTTTTGACTTGGGCCGCCTGCCGGGCTGTTTTGCAGCCGGGCGCGATCACAATCGCGAGAGCAAGCAGGGACCCGATTGCGCAACTGCGCACGGTTCGGAGCGCATTGGATGCTGCCACGGTCGTAAGCCTCCCAGGCCCGTTTTCCTGGCTTCGGCAGGAAGGTTAAGTCTTTACGGCGCCGGTTCCGGATTCCTGAAACGCCATGCCTCCGACGGGCACCGTCAGTCCGCCATCAACCGGAATGCCAGCGCCGGTGACGAACGAGGCGTCCTCGCTGGCAAGGAACAGAATCACGCGCGCCACTTCTTCCGGGCGCCCCATCTTGCCGCGAACATGCAGCTTGTCGCAGGCTTCCAGGACTTTTTCCGGGTGAGGGTCCAGGGCGGCAGACCAACGCAGCATCGGAGTGTCAATGGCGCCGGGCATCACACAATTCGCCCGGATGTTCTGCTTTCCGTAATCGACGGCGATGGCACGGGTCAATCCCAGAAGCGCGTGTTTGCTGACCACATAGTGCGCCGAGTTGCGTTGAGCGAAGGCCGACTGTACCGAACCCGTAATGACAATCGATCCCCCGCCGCTTTTGATCATTTCCGGGATGGCGTACTTGGTCATGAGAAAAGCGCCCTTGAGATTGACGTTCATCACCTCGTCCCATTCTTCTTCCGACATAGTCGTTACCGTGCCGTACCGCTGGATGCCGGCGTTGTTGACCAGGACGTCGAGGCGGCCGAAGCTTGAACCAATCTCGGCAATCATGCCTTCAACTTGTTTTCGATCGCTGATGTCGGCTTGAAAGTACTCGATATGCGCTCCGTTTTTTTGCAATTCGTTGACGACTTTACCGCTCGATTCGGCATCGCGATCCACAAGGGCAACTTTGGCATTTCTTTTTGCAAACTCCTCGACGCAGGCCCGGCCGATCCCTGATCCTCCACCCGTCACAATGACTGCTTTATCTTTAAAATCCATGGTCCATTTTCTCCTTGTCAAAGTCGGGACCAGCTTGCCGGCTGATCCCAGGGTGCGTCCTCGCGACGGAACGATTGCGCCGGCGGGTGAATTTTCGGCTGATGCGGAATTGCGCCCTCCCGCGCCTGGATTGCACATCATACCACTGCTTTGCAGTATTGACCTGATTTCCCGGAAGGGACCTTTGCAACCTCGTCCGGCGGCTGCAGCCGGGGCGGGGAAATGAGTCAAAAGCCCGCCGGCAGCCGTCCCGGCGCGAGGTGTTATTTTGCCGCGGGCGTCGGCCGCAAGGAGGCTTGGGTCCGGCGTGCCGGTCGCAGATTTTTCGCTCCGCGCAGGGACATGCTCAGTGGTCTAATAGGACAGGCGTCCTTTTTGCCGTGGTAGGATGTCGAGCACGGTCAATGTGACGATCCGGATTCTACAGTGGGAGTGAGTGAACGTGAATTCTTTGCAGCGTGTCCAGGCAGTTTTGGCGGGGGAAATTCCAGACCGTGTGCCGGTTTGCCTCCATAACTTTCTGCTCGCGTGCCGCGAGGCGCGGATTCCAATCGATGAATACCGTGTGAACCCGCAATCGATGGCCCGGGCTCACCTCCAGGCCGTTGAAAAATACGGCTATGACTGCATTTTGATCGACACGGATACCACCATGATCGCCGAGGCGATGGGCGCCAAATCAGAGTGTGCGCCCAATGAGCCGGGGCGCATTGTTGAACCGGCCATTCACAGCCTTGGAGAAGTGGACCGGCTGAAGGTTGTCAATCCAGAGAAAGACGGCCGGATTCCCGCTCTGGTTGAAGGTGTCCGGCTGATGGCGCGCCAGGTGGGTGACGAGGTTGCCATCCGCGGCAATGCTGACCAGGCTGCCTTCAGCCTGGCGTGCCTGGTGCGGGGCATCGAGGATTTCCTGATGGAATTGGCCTCTGACCCGGATCATCCCGGCATCCGCCGGCTGCTGGAGGTTTGCTACCAATCACACCTGGCCGTCCATCGGGCCTTGTCCAAGGCCGGCGCCCACCTGACTTCCCTGGGTGACAGTCTTGCCGGGCCCGACGTAACATCGCCTCGAATGTTCAACCGCTTTGCCCGGCCCTACGAGGAGAGACTCGTCAAAGACCTGTCCCAAGACGGCATTTTTCCGGTGATCCACATCTGCGGTGACACCAGCCTTATTCTTGAGGCTCTTTCAGAGTACGAATTTTGCGGTTTTGAACTGGATTACAAGACGGACGCGGCCAAGGCCAAAAGGGTTGCGGGCCGGCGGCACGTTCTTTTCGGCAACCTGGATCCCAGCGGGGTGCTGGCGCGCGGAACCGAGGCGGAAGTCTGCCGGGCGACCCGGGAAATTATCTCGCTTTGGAAGCCGGAGGGACGATTCATCTTGAACGCCGGATGCGCTATTCCCGCGACAACTCCGGAGGCGAACATCCGTGCCTTGATGAAAACGGTTCATGAAGTGGGCGTGTACGCCTAGCCTGAAGATTTCACTGCTCCCCGGTTGCTCTGATCGCGTTGGCAAACCGGGGATGCGCCGAGACCTATAGGAAATCGTTTCATCGCTTGTCCTGGAGGGGTGGAGTTTCGTGCCAGGGAAGCGTGCTGATGGGCTACGGGGAGTCGCGCCGGTGTTTCCGGCGGGCGGAGGTCGGCGGCGCGTGAGGGCGTCTTGTTCTGCCCAATAGACTTGGAGAAACTGAGTTGAAACAGTCAGGTTCGAACAAACGACGCAGCAAGATTATTACGGTCCTTGCCCACCGCGGAAACATGTCCGTGGCGGATCTGGCGCGCCAGTTCGACGTTTCGGAGATGACGGTCCGCCGCGACCTGCATGAAATGGAACAGGCCGGCAGAGTGATCCGAACGCCCGGCGGAGCAGCCCTGCGGCGTGCGATCACCTTTGAAAAAGACTACGCTGAACGATTGCAAAAGATGGCTGAAGCCAAGGACCGGATCGGCCGCAAAGCCGCCTCGCTGGTCAACCCGGGCGAGTCGATCGTCCTCGATTCAGGCACCACAACCCATTGCATCGCCCGGCACCTTCGGGGCCGTAGCGACATCGCCGTGATTACCTTTTCTCTGTCCGTATTGGATGACCTGCAGTCGGCCCGCGTGGAACTGACCGGGGGTGTCTACCGGCACCGGAGCCTGGACCTGGTGGGCGGCGGTGTGGGGGAAAGCTTGATGAAAATCTGCGCCAACAAGGTCTTCTTTGGCGCCGCGGCCGTTTCTTTTGAAAGAGGCGTTACCGTCAATGATCCTGAAGCTCAGCGAGCCTTAGTGAAAGCCGGCCTGGAGCGAATTCTGGTGGTAGATAGCAGTAAGATCGGAACTGAGGCTTTGTACTCCTTTTGTAATATCAACGATTGCGACCTGATTATTACTGACGCTGGGATCAGCCCTGAGAGTCTGGGCCGCCTTCAGAAAATCACCAAAGTGATTGTGGCGGATGAAAAAGGGACGGCGACTCCAGAGAGCGATGTTCAGGCCGCTGTTTGATTGAGCGCTCCCGGGGCGGTCCGTACCGTTCCGCCGTTTGAAAAACTCGCCCTGCGCCGCGCCGGGGCTCAAAACCTCTGAAACGGCTCCGGATTAATACCGGCCGCTGGCGCAAACCGGGTGCGGCGGACCTTCGTAGCGATATCAGCCCCTTGCCCTGCCCAAGATCATCCTTCCCGGATGGCGCCCTGATGCTTTAACATAGAAGATCAGACTTCGTGCAGCGTCTAAACCGTTAACGCTGTGCTTCCAGCCGGACTTTCTTCACTGAAGTTTCCTGGCGAGGAATAGTCCGGTCAGTTCTGCAACACAATCCCCGAGTCCATTCGGTTCGGTTGACAGGACGATCGCCAGCGGTTGGGGCGGACGACTATGACAAAACCAATTCGTAACATTGCGATTATCGCGCACGTCGATCACGGCAAAACCACGCTGGTGGACGCCCTGTTGCGCCAGAGCGGGATCTTCAAAGCCAACCAGGAAGTGGTGGAGCGCGTGATGGACTCCAATGAGCTCGAACGCGAGCGGGGCATCACGATCCTGTCCAAGAACACCGCCGTCTGGTACAAGGACGTCAAAATTAACATTGTCGATACTCCCGGCCACAGCGATTTCGGCGGAGAAGTGGAGCGTGCCCTCAGGCTGGTGGACGGCGTGCTGCTGCTGGTTGACTCGAGTGAAGGCCCGCTGCCGCAGACGCGCTACGTCTTGCGCAAGGCGCTGGAAGCCAAGCTGGTCCCCATCGTGGTGATCAATAAAATCGACCGCTCCGATGCGCGTCCGCAGGAAGTCCTTAACGAAATTTACGACCTCTTTATTGATCTGGACGCTGCCGAAGAGCAGCTTGAGTTTCCCATTCTATACGCGAACGCCCGCCAGGGTATCGCCAGGAATTCGCTCGACGACCCTTCCGAGACCCTGAAGCCGCTTTTTGAGGCGATTTTGAAGCATCTTCCCGCGCCCGGCGGCGACCCGGCGGACGTCCTGCAATTGCTGGTGGCCAACCTGGATTACAGCGAGTATCACGGGCGTCTGGCGATTGGGCGTATTTTTTCCGGCACGCTCAACCGCGGGGACGAAGTGTCGATCGTCAAGCTGGACGGCGCAACCCAGACGACTCACATTACCAAGCTCTACGGTTTCGAGGGGCTCAATCGTGTTGACATCGACCGGGCCGAGGCCGGCGAGCTTGTGGCCGTTGCGGGCGTGGAGGGCATTACGATCGGGGAGACGGTGACGAGCCTTGATAACCCTCGGGCAATGGTGCACGTTCCGGTGGACGAACCCACCATCTCCATGATCTTTACCGTGAATACCTCGCCTTTTGCCGGACGCGAGGGCGCCTACGTGACGTCGCGGCATCTTCGCGACCGCCTTCAAAAGGAACTGCTGACCAACGTTGCCCTGCGCGTGGAAGACACGGAGAGCACGGAATCGTTCAAAGTGCTGGGACGCGGTGAGTTGCAACTGGCGATTTTAATTGAAACGATGCGGCGGGAGGGATACGAGCTTGCGGTGGGCAAACCCGAAATCGTGACCCGCCAGGTTGACGGCAAGGTTCAGGAGCCGATTGAGCAGCTCATCATCGATTTGCCCGCGGACTTCGTCGGCGTGCTGATGCAGAAGATCGGCAGCCGCAAAGGCGTTAACACCAAAATGGTGGGACATGGAAGGCCCGGCGGCCGGGTGAGGTTGGAGTTTATTATTCCGTCCAGGGGACTGATTGGGCTGCGCAGCGAAATTCTGAAGGACACGCGCGGCACTGCGGTGATGAATACGCTTTTTGACGGCTACAGCGATTGGCAGGGCGATATTGGCCGGCGGCTGACCGGTTCGCTGGTCGCCGACCGGGCGGGCAAGTCCACGGCCTACGCCCTGTTCAACCTGCAGGAGCGCGGAGAACTTTTTGTGGGGCCGGGCGTCGATGTTTATGAGGGCATGGTGGTCGGAGAAAACGCGCGCTGGGACGATATGGACGTCAATGTTATCAAAGAAAAGAAGCAGACCAATATGCGCGCCTCGGTGGCGGATGATGCCGTTCGCCTGGTTCCCCCACGGCCCCTCAACCTTGAACTCGCCATGGAATTTATTGCCGATGATGAATACGTGGAAGTGACGCCGGATTCCATTCGAGTCCGCAAGAAGATTCTACCGGCCAATCAACGTCCCCGCCGCCGGAAGGCGACATAGCGACGTTCGCGGCCGTCCTGGCTACCCGCGGCCGCTACTCTGATCCAATTCGTCAAGCTGTCCATGGACCTCCCCGTGGCGACGAGGGAATCTACAGTTCTTCCTGGAGCGGGGAATGACTGGAGGCGTGAGTTAGGAATCGAAGGCCTGGGAAGAGGGTTGGAGAAATTCAAGGCCGGCTTCGGCCTTCCCGTCAGAACCTACGTCGGCCGACCACACCACCATGCACCGCAACGGAGTCGTCGGGCTTTCGGGTTGGACCAGTTCCAGGATCTGGCCCGGCTGCAGCGACCCCTTCGACTCGATTCTGGTCCCGTACTGGGAAATATCGACGCTTGTGGCTTCCTGCCAGAGGGTTTCCCCGCCGGCTTCGACCAACAGGACGACAGCCTTATTTGTTTGTCGGCGTTCAGACCGGCGAAGGCCGGGAACATTTTCTAAAAGCATGACCTTAAGTCTCTTACTGTAAGCATTAAACTCAAAAGGACTTGCCCGTTTCCGCCTGGGACTCTACTCCTTCGGCCGGGCACCTTGCCATACTGCAAGGCTCTCTTTACTCAATATCGTCCGGGGGCAATTGAGGAATAGTGTTTTCTTAGGGGCGAGGTTAATGCCGCCGGGAACGCTGATGGGATTGAGGCCGCGAAGGAGCGGAACTCTCCCGGCCGGATTCCGATCGCCGGTATTGCAAGGTCTTTTGGAGGTTCATCCCGAGCTTTTCCATTTCATCGAAGCCTTTGGAGGTAATGTAATAACGCTGGTGGCGTTCAAACTGTTCAGTCTCCACCCACCCCAGCTTCAAGGAAGCTTCGAGAAAAGCATTGCCCAACGTAAAAGGATTGACCGGTCCTAGATGATTTTCGTTGCCGCCTTTCGGTTTCATGGAACTCCATTCTAAGTTGTTTTAAGGTATGCTCGGGTACTCAGCGATCCGTGCATTGAAAAACTGAGATGCGGGGGCCCCGGTGCAGCGATTCCCATCGCGGCAGTTGACCCTTTTATTATGCCACCGTATCCGGTAGCTTTTGCAAGCAGGATATGGCGGGGGCTGTTTTCTTCATCGGGAAGAAGCCTTGCCGCCGGTTGGCCCCGCCGAAGCCTGGGAATGACTAGCAGACTTTTCCGCGTGCGGCGATGCGCCATGTTCCTTCAACACGCCCTCCGCGGGTCAGAAAGATTGCATCATGCATGTTGACGCACGCACAGACGTGGTTGGGAATCACCCGGACGACGTCGCCCACGTGAAGGGGGCGGGATGATCGCGTGATGTCCAGATAGCCGTGCTCTTCGTTGAGAGCGATCAGAGACGTCGAGGGCGCTTCCACAACGTGTCCGAATCCCGCCGCCGGCCCCGCGTGCAGAGAATCCGAGGAGAAAGTCTTTGATCCGGCATCGATCATCGCCCGCCCGGAGACGGCGGTTGAGACGACGGTTGTGACAACCTTCACCGCGCAGTCTTCCAGCTGGCAGAGCCCCTGGTAATAAGTGTTCAGATCGTTGTATGCATAGGTTCCGGGCCGGATTTCCGTGAGCCCGGGCATTTGCTGGGACATAAAAGCCGAGGGAGTTGAGCCTCCGGAGACGATTTCCACCTCCCTGCCGGCTTGGCTGAAAGCTTCCATGACGCTTGCAAAGCGGGCAGCGACCTTTTGAGTTTCCCGCTCCCGTTCTTCGGATGTTCCCCAGATGTTTCCCGGGAACGTCATCAGGCCACGGAACCTCGTGCCCGGAAGTTTGTCGATCTTCCGGGCCAGGTCTACGCATTCGGGTCCGGGCGGCAACCCGCAGCGGCCAAGCCCGGAATCGAACTCCACCAGAATTCCGAACGTAGCGCCCACGGCGTGGGCGGCGCTCGAAAGCGCCTCAGCCGTCGCTGCGCTATCAAGCGAAACCAGGATTTCCAGGTCGTGCGCCAGCTTCGCGAGGCGTGCAATTTTATCCTGGCCCCAGATCGGGTAGGCCACCAGGATTTTGTCAAAGCCCGCCGCCGCCATGACTTCCGCTTCGCCCACCTTGGCGACGGTCAGGCCGACGGCTCCGCGCTCCATCTGCCAGCGAGCGACTTCCGGAGTTTTATGGGTCTTTGTGTGGGGGCGCAGGCCCAGCCCCTGCTTGCGGCAATAGGCGGCCATCCGGTCCAGGTTCTTTTCAAGAATATCCAGATCGACCGTTAAGGCCGGGGTCGGCAGTTCGTAAACGTCCATGGGTTCCTCAAGCTTATTTTCGCTTGCGGGTCTTCCTGACCTGCGCGATGCAATCGATTTCCACCTTGATCTTGGGCAGGTTGACGCCGACCGTCGTGCGTGCCGGCGGGTCCTTCGGGAAGAACTCGGCGTAGACCTCGTTCATGGCGGCGAAATTCTTCATATCAGAAAGAAAGACACCGACACGAACCACATCTTGTAGCGAGCTTCCGGCGGCTTTAAGAATGGTCTGGATGTTCTCCAGAGTCCTTCGGGTTTCGGAACGGATATCCCCGTATTCGAATTCATCGGTCGCGGGATTAATCGCCGCCTGGCCGGCGACGAAAACAAAACCGCCCGAGACAATAGCGGGAGAATAGGGTCCGCGGGGCTGGGGTATTTTCTTGCTTTTAACCACTTTGCGCATGGCAACTCCTCCTTGTGAAGATGAGGGTATCTTGCAATTGAAAATCCGTCAGACGACTGCAGGGTGGCTCAGGCTAGCTGGCCTCCATCGACAAACATCAGGATTCCGTTGACATAATCGGCGTCTGAAGAAGCCAGAAAGGTGGCGGGCCCGGCGATATCTTCCGGCTGGCCGATTCGTCCCACTGGAATAAGATTCTTGTACTTGCTGATAAATTTCTTGTTCTTGATCACGGGCTCGGTCAGGCGGGTTCGGATCAGTCCCGGGCCGATGGCGTTCGAGTTAATCCCCAACGGCCCCAACTCACGTGCCAGAGTTTTGGCCAGCAGGAAAAGTCCCGCTTTGGAGGCGTTATAGGGTGCGAGACCTGCTTCGGCATCCCAACTGTTGGTGGAGGCCATGAAGACCATTTTGCCCTTGCGCTGCCGGATCATATGAGGCGCCACGGTACGCGCCACAAGAAAACCACCCTTCAAGTTGATGTCCAGGGTCGAGTCCCACAGCTTCTCGTCGGTTTCGGTGAAGGGCACCAGCTCGGCGACGCCGGCTACGTACATCAGGATATCAACGCTGTTGTGCCACTGGATGGTTTTTAAAACCATCCGCTCAACCTGGCTCCGGCGGCGGACGTCGCACGGGACCGTCCGGACCGTCCCGCCCTCTTGATTGATTTCGCCAGCGGTTTGGGCCATCATGGCGCGGTCAACGTCTCCAATCACCACGCGCGCTCCCTCGCGGGCCAGGCGCACGGCGATGGCCTTGCCGATGCCTTGTGCTCCGCCTACCACCAGGGCGCTGCGGTCGCTGAAGCGGTTGGGAATATAGTTGGTCATGTTCGCAATTTCTTCCGAATCAATTTGGCAAAAAACTTTTTCGTGCTGAAATGCTCGCCTCTCAGTATAATGGCCCGCCAAGAAGCCGTAAAGCGCAACAGGGTAATTGAGAATGAAAACCATGGAAAATGAGTCCACGCAGCAGCGCGTTGAAACGCTGCCCCGGGAAATTGGAATTTGGGGTTCCACGGCCATCGTTGTGGGCAGTATTATCGGGTCAGGAATTTTTCTGGTCCCGCATGATGTTGCGCTGCAGGTGGGCGGCGTGGGCGCCCTGTATCTGGTCTGGATTGTCGGCGGCGCGCTGGCGCTGGCGGGCGCGCTTTCCCTGGGCGAACTGGGCGCCGCCATGCCCGAGGCCGGCGGCATTTACGTCTATCTGCGGGAGTCTTACGGAAAGCTGTTTGCCTTTCTTTACGGCTGGGGATCGCTGCTGGTGATTGACGCGGGTTCTGCGGCCACTCTCGCGGTGGCCTTTGGGATCTATAGCTCGGGCTTTATTCCCATGTCGCCCCTGGAGCAGAAATTGCTGGGCGCCGCGATGATTGTTCTGCTGACCTTCGTGAACATCCTGGGCGTCCGGAAGGGCACGGCGGTCCAAACCATTTTTACGATCGCCAAGCTGGGCGGGCTGGCTGTCATTATCGGTTGCGCATTTATCCTTCCGCCGGTAGCGCACCACGCTCCTGTTGCCGCCCTGCCGGTGGCTCATACAACCTTGGGTTCGTTTGGGATCGCGCTGGTGGGAGTGCTCTGGGCCTATCAAGGCTGGCACCAGCTTTCCTATACGGCGGGAGAGGTCAAGAATCCCAGCTGGGTTCTTCCACGGGGATTTTTCCTGGGAACGGCCATTATTGTTATTGTCTACCTGGCCGCGAACGCGGCCTACTTGCGGGTCCTTCCTCTGCAGGAGATGGCTCGGCACCAGCGGGTGGCAGCGACGGCGATGCTCTGGCTGCTGGGCCCGCACGGCGCGCGGTTTGTTTCAGCGCTCATCCTCTGCTCGATTTTTGGCGCTTTGAATGGGACTATTCTCACCAGCCCGCGCGTGTACTACGCCATGGCGCGTGACGGGGTGTTCTTCCGGGCCGTGGCCAAAGTTCACCCCCGCTACCGGACTCCTTCGGTGGCCCTGGCGGTGCTGGGCGGTTGGGCGACGCTGCTGGCGATGAGCGGAACTTTTAAGGAGCTTTATACCTATGTGATTTTCGCGATGTGGATTTTTTCGGGCGCGGCGGTGGCGGGAGTGATCATTCTGCGGCGCAAGTTGCCCAACCTCCCTCGTCCGTACCGGGTTTGGGGTTACCCCGTCCTGCCCATCGCTTTCGTGATTGCATCGCTTGCGATCGTCTTGAACACTCTGGTGAGAGAGCCCCTGGAATCCTTCATTGGGCTGGCGATAGTTTTGGCGGGGATTCCCCTGTACTTTGTCTGGAGGCGTTGGGACGGCAGGCGTCAAACCCGGTGAGCAGAACGGGTGCGGGAATCACCAAAGAATTCGAGCGTTGAGTTGACGGCAAAACCAGCGAAGAGCCGGCTCCGGGCAGGGGAAACTCCCGCCTTTATGAGACACAGACCTCAGCCGTAGTCACCAGCCGCGCCCCAGCCGCGAGCATTTCTTCGATGGCCTTTTGGCCTCCCTCTTCAGTGATCGGTTTGATGGCATCGGTGACAATCTCAACGGATTTGTTGCGCTGCCGCAGCGCGAGCACGTCGGCGCGCACGCAATATTCCGTGGCCACTCCAAACACGATGTAACGCCGCGGGCCCAGAGCTTCCAGGACGGCGTCGAAGTGGGGATTCGCTGCCGAGTCATAAGCGTCCTTTTCGATGACAATCTGCGGGGGCCACTTGCGAGGAGCGGTGAAGGACGGGGAGTTCCAGGGAATGGTCAGGGCTCCAGGCAACGTTGTTTCCCGGATGCGCTGTTGGCCCCGGCTGCCAATAACGCAGTGCGGAGGCCATGTTTGGAATTCAGCATCATCAGGGGTGTGCGCATCGGCTGAGGAGAGGACGGGAATGTGTTGTTCGCGCGCGTACGCCATCAATTGAACGAGGTTTGGGACGATTTCTTCCGCGTGAGGAACATACAGTTTTCCAGCCGGATCCATAAAGTCAATCTGCGTATCAATGTCCATGAAGACTCGGTCTTGTTTCACCTGCACCTCATTAGTTCTTGGGCTATGAAGACCTCTTTGCAACGGGGCCCCGCGCGGAAAGATAATTGTGGCGGACCTCCTCGAGGAGTTGACGAAGGGCCTCGCTCGGCTCAACCGGATACTGCGGTGCGCCTGCGAGCGCCTGATAGGCTTCGGGGAGCTGTTCCAGGTTTTGGAGAGCCTGCTTGCGGATCTGGTGCGTGGTTTGCGGAGCTTTGAGCCGCCGTCCCGCCTCCATTAACGGCTCCAATAGCGGTGTGGCGCTCGCGTAGCATTCATCCGCGCGCGCAAGCACGTCGTGATGGAATCGTCCGTTTTCCATAAAGCGGAACACCTGCTTCCGCCCGGGGAAATAGACTTTTTCTTCGCTGAACTTCGCCTTGATTTCCGTGCGGCCTTCCCACTCGGCTTCCACCAGCTTGTAGACCACGCTCAGGGCGGGAGCGTCGCGGGACGTGGCCAGGTCCGTCCCCACGCCGAACGAATCGATGGGCGCTTGGGCCTTCACCAGCTCTTCAATCCGGTATTCGTTGAGGTCGCCGCTCGCGATGATTTTGACCTGGTTCAGATGGTGGTCATCCAGGATTTTTCGGACCTGGCGGCTTTTTTCAAGCAAATTGCCGCTGTCCAGGCGGACGGCGGGAAAGCTTCTGCCCAGCGACGCGGCTGTTTCCGCGCCCTTCAGCACATCGTAGGTGTCGATGAGCAGAACGCCCGTTTCCGGAAACACCTGGAGTAAAGCTTCAAAGCTTTCGCGTTCCGTCGGAAAAACCTGTGTCCAGGAGTGCGCGGCCGTTCCGGCCACCGGGACGCCGTAAAGCTTTCCGGCCTCGACGTTGGATGTTGCCGAGCAGCCTCCGATGTACGCAGCCCGAGCGGCTCGCAATCCTGCTTCCGGCCCCTGAGCGCGCCGGGTTCCGAACTCCAGCACCGGCCGCCCTTGCGCTGCACGGACCACCCGCGCGGCCTTGGAGGCCACCAGCGTTTCAAAATTAATAACGGAAAGGAGGTAGGTTTCCACAATTTGCGCTTCGGCCACCGGGGCGGTTACCTGCAAAATCGGTTCTCCCGCAAAAACAACCGTTCCTTCCCGGACGCCGTGAACCTCTCCGCTGAAACGGAATGTGCGCAGATACTCAAAAAACTTGTCGGAGACCGTGTGGAATGCCGGCAGTCCTTGCAGGAACCGAATGTCCTCATCCTGAAAGCGAAGGTTTTCCAGGTAGCGGAGCGATTCTTCGACGCCGCCCGCCAGCAGGTAGGTGCGCTGGGGCGGCAGGTGGCGGACAAAAAGCTCAAAGGTCGCCTGGCCGTCGATCGCATGTTCAAAATAGCCCGCCGCCATCGTGAGTTCGTAAAGATCAACCAGTAAAGCGGAAGGCTGCGCAGGCGGATGCGCGGGAGTTTCAGATTGTTGGCCGCGTAATTGCAATGACTTGCCCGATTTGGGAATCGCCATAGCTAAAGATAGTTGACGTGATCTGAAAACACAAGGCGGCCGGCACCGCGCCAAGCTGAAGGACGTCCGGCAAATGCCGGCGTTTTTAACCGGCGCCTCAGGTCCTCGACCTCAATCGGGTCGTTGCCGACATGGATAAGATGTTAACGCGGCTGATCGGGGAAGATGTCGATCTGGTTTCGGCCTGCAGTCCTGATTTAAGGCGGGCCGGCTGCGGACTAGGGCCAGTCGAACTGGAGTGCCGCACGGGGGATGGGGGCCCGGAATTCCCAGTCGGAAATCAACGCCGCCTTGTAACGGTAAAGCTTGCAGTGCTCGCAGACTTGCGATATGAGATAAGGGCTTTCCTGATCGATCCAGCGGTGCACGCACTGGCCTGCCAGGGGTTTTGTCTGTTCTGTCGTGTCTGATTCAGTCGTCATGGGGAGACTTGACCCGTCCTTTGAGCCTTAGGGTAGGCAGAACGCCTTTCGCGAATTTCCCGGCCGGACTTAATGTGCGGCAATCGAATTTGCGGTACGGCGGCTTCTGCTCCAGGAATCTTCGCTTTCCATCCCTCACACGCTCCGCAACCCGAAGAGCGGAAGTTTACTACTTCACGGGTGAAAAGTCCATTGCGGGAGCCCGCCGGAAACTTCGCGCGCTCGCGACGGAAGGGTATAATGGTTCTTGCCTTCTGTCGGAGCGCTCTCGGCCTATGACACCATTCGGTCTTGATTCGGAGTTTTTCAGCCCCAAAAAATGCAGGGAAAAAGTTCTGCCCGCTCTGCTGATGGGAGTGGCGAGCCTTTTTCTTTTCTTGAAGCCCGCCGTTGTTGATGCGGAGCCGCCGCTTGTGCAAAGGCCGGCAGTGGCGGTGTTCCGGTCTCCATTCTCTTTGTTGGCCCTTCATGGCCGGGAGGCGGCGAAAAAAACGCAATCCGGCACCGCGGCGATTCAGTCGGTCCTCGATCGCGTCAGAACTCCCCGCGTTCAGGCTGTGGCCGAGGCGCTCGGAATCACGCTTCCGCGAAAGCACGGCCGGTCTGTTGGGCCTTCTGGGGCGGGGATGGAGGTGATTGGCGACCTGGACGGAGATGGCGTACCGGAAGTGGCCGTGGAGTGGATGCCTCCTGTCCATAGGGGTGCCAGGCAACAGGATCGGGCGCCCGCGCTCAACCTGCTTTCCTGGGATGGAAACCGATGGCGGGCGTCGCATCTGATGAACGTGGTCAATCCCTTTGGGCTTGAAGTGCTGCCGGGGTCAAGGGGTGGGGCGCGGCTGGTCGCCGTGATCGTATCGGTCGGCGTCACGAGGATGCCTTATCCGGTCATCTTTCAATATTGGCATCACGCAGCGCAGAAGATCTGGGATTCCCGCTCCGACTCCAGCCTTTATACCGGCTATGATTACGGAGCGGTACGGTTCAAGGAAGGCGGGCTCGGCGGCTTTCCTGAGATGGTCGCCTTGGGCCGCGCCGACCCGGGGTTGCTGGTCTTTCCCAAAGACCCGCATACGAACGGCCGGGGTTTTGAGGAGAAGGCCACCTACCGGTGGCGGGACAATGCTTACGTGCCGGTGGGGACGCGCTATGAGCGGAACGAAGATTACACCCTCTACCGCTTCATCGCAGCCTTGCACCTGCATGAGTACAAAAGCGCTTACAGCCTGATCGATCCCGCGCGATTCTTAAACACCCGCAAGCCCAGCCTGAAGCTTTTTCGCGAACGCATTCAAAAGCAGTGGAGCGAATTCCTGGACGATCACATTTTCGAGGTTCCTGCCGGGGCCAAGGGCTCCGAAGGGCACGTCTTTATTCTGCCTCTCGCTAACGGCGCCCAGTTTGTTTACCATCCCAGCGTCACCAGCGCTTCCCCGTATCGATTGACGGGACTTCAACGTGTAAAAGAAAAGGCGGGTGGGAAGTAGTTGCGGGGTTCCTGCGGCGGGTTTTGGGCTTCAAGCGGAGCCGAAGAATCCTTCGGCTATCTTCGCAAAGTTCCCGGAGCTGATTGCGGCCTGAGGCTGGCCTGCACTACGGCACCCGGGTGTTGGCGCGCGGCGGCTAGTTCCTGGAGCAGACGCTGGCTGACCTTTTCAAAAGCCGGACGGTCTTTCCGGGCCACCGAACGCGCGGGCGGCAGCTTCAGCGCCAGGAAGTTGCGGAACCGGCCGTCCTCGGAGATCCGAAAATCCAGGTGCGGTCCTGTCGACAGGCCCGTATCGCCCGACAGCGCGATGATCTGGCCTTGATGGACGCGCTGGCCAACATGAACCAGAATGCGCGACAGGTGCAGGTAGTAAGTCTCGTATCCGTTGGCGTGCCGCAGCCGGACCTCCCTGCCGCCTCCATGCTGCCATCGGGCATAAACCACCCGTCCGCTTGCCACCGCTTGCACCTTGCTTCCGACCGGCGCGCCGAAATCAATGCCCAGATGCGGCAGCCAGCGCTTCAGGATGGGATGGAAGCGGTGATAGGTAAAACGGGAGGTGATGGGCGCGGCAAAGCGCAGCGGAGACTTTAAGAAAGCTTTCTTGACGGCTTTCCCGTCCGGGGCGTAGTAGGCGGGCTGGCCGGAGGGTTCGTGGAAGAGGATGGCCCGGAAGTCGTGGCCCGCGTTATCGTATTCCGCGGCCAGGATGCGCCCATAGCCGGCGAACTTTCCGTTGAGAAACTTTTTCTCAACCACGACGTCGAACGTGTCGCCGGTTTTCGTATCGGTATTAAAGTCGATGTCCCAGCCGAAAATGTTGGCAATATCCAGCGCCAGCTGGTCGCTTTCACCCGCCGCCTCGACAGCTCCGAAAAGCGAATTCTGAACGGTTCCAGCCACTCCGACCGTTTCAACGGTGTAGGGGATTTTGGAAATGTCAGGCTTGAACCCGGAGGCCTCCTTCTTAATCCACAACATGTGGTCCGGGTCGATCTCGTACCCCACCTCTTTCAGTTGTCCCTGGCCGGAAGTGACCAGCGTTACCTGGTTGCCGGCCCGGACCTGGGCCAGGTTGTAAACGGGTCGCGTGTCCTGGACGATCTTGTGTACGGCGCCGGCCGCAAGTCCCTGGCCCGCCAGGAATTCGCCGAAAGTGGTGCGGCGGGGAAGCTTTTTGATGACGTGCAGTTCGCGTTTGGCGGCGATGATTCGGGCTTCTTTTGCCGCCAGTTGCTTTTCCCTGGCGAGCGACTCTTCCGCCTGGTTGCGCCGGTGGATAACGGCCGCCAGCAGCAATCCGCCCACCGCCAGAACCGCCGCGGCAACCAACGCCAGACGCTTCCTCCCATAGGGATCCTGGAGTTTTTTTAAAGATAGGAATTCGCTCAACTTGCCGTCTTGCATCTCACGTGACTTTACCACAAACGTGCCTGATGGCAATGCCTTTTTGCTAATTTCGTTTTTCCCCCAACTGATCGTGGGGCGGCCGGTAGAAAGGTATTGGATTTACTTCAATCCCAGCCGAACCCTCTTCAAGGGCGTAATCAGCACCGGCCCAAGCAATCCGGAGCGTGGCAGCGGCTTGAACCCGAACAGTCTGCGCCCCTGGGGAGTGTTGTCCTCAATGCTTCCGCCGTAGAGCGCTTTCAGATGCGGGGGAAGCGGCGGTACGCTCTTCCAGCCGGCCACCCGATTGATCAGGGTGTTGGTGACCAGGACCGTCATTTCGTTTTTGCCGGACCGCACGCTGGAGGTGACATCGAGCGTTTGCCCGCGCATCCAGATGACGCCCGCGCGGTTGCCGTTCAGCCGCACGTCGGCAACGTCGCCGACGGCGCCCATGCTCAGGAGCAGTTGAAGGTCCGCAGCGGTGTAGGCTGCGGGAAGGTCAAAGGTGATCTGGTAGCGGCCGGTTCCGCTAAAGTGCCTGGTGCCGGCGTAGTCGGTCCATGAAACCAGCCTCGACAGGGTTGCGTTCACCTGCGGGAAATCTTTTCCTTCCAGCCTCAGCCGCCATTCGCCGTCGATTTCAAAAGGTCCGGGCACCGAATTCACCTGCACTCTGCGCACCCCCGGCCTGCCGATCCCGCCCGGCGCCGCCATGTGGGTGCCGTTTTGCGCGGCCAGGGCCGTGAGGCCCTGCGAGTCAAAGTCCAGGATTTCCGCAAAAGTGCTGTCAACGACGTGCTTCGATTTTCCCGCCGCAAACACGAAGATGGCGGATTCATAAGGGGCCAGGCGGACCGGCAGCACCGTATGGTCCGGCTTGGGGTCGTACTCGTACAGCGCTTTCATTTCGCCGTTGTAAGGATTCCAGCGCTGCGGAACCTTGCCGGAAACGCGGAAGGCCACGCGCATGTCAACGGGCTCGTTTTGAACGTTGGAGACAAAGTAGACGTCGGCGTCCGCCAGCTTGCGATGCTTGTACGTCAGGCCGTTGTTTCTGCGGATATCCTGCCGCACGAAGTTGATGCCGAAATCCGGCCGCACGTGCCTCCGCAGAGTATTTACGAAGGGGTCAAACACGCTCGCGCGGCGGCTCAGCACGTTGGTGCGGTTGAGGACATTTTTGATGAGGTAGGTCCGCCCGCGGCCGTAGGGATGAGCGCCCGTGCCATCCTGTCCGGCCGGCTCGCGGAACATGTCGCGGGCGATGGAGCGGACTTCCGCGTCCTGCGCGCGGTAATCGGCGAGGCCGGTGGAAGCGCCGGGAATCCGCTCCAGGGCAATCACCGTTCCGCCGTCCCGCGCGAATTGCCGGATGCGTTTCAGGCTTTCAAGCGGCAGCGCCTGGATGTTGGGGACGATCAGAATCCGGTAGGCGAGGTCGCGCACCCGGATCACGCCGTTTGCAAGCCTGGCGTGGTTTTGCAGCACGTCATCATTCACCAGGTCGAAATCGTAGCCGTTTGAAAGGATCAGCCTGGCAAGATCGCCCCAGTCGAAGTCCCGGCCCCAGTGCCGGACGTTCATCACGTCGAGCGTCCACTGGTTGGCGAGCGGAGAATAAACCGCAATATCGGCCACGGGCCGCCCGTAGCGGAGCAGCGCCGAACAGCGCGCCACATAGTCGCCAAGCAGATGGTAATAGGGCCACCAGACGTTCACGGGGCTGACGGTGATTTCCGCGTCGAAGCGCCGGGAGGGGACGAATTCGTGTTCGGGCGTACCTGTGAACCCGGAGTTATAAAACTTGTTGGCGCCCCAGCGGAGAAACATGTCGCTCGAGATTTTCAACTGCTCCAGCGTTGACCGTCCGGGCTGCCAGTGCTGGAAGGTGTAAGCTTCCACGCTCACGACGTTGCGTCCGTACAGGTGGGCTCCCGAGGAAACATAGGCCTTGGGTCCGATTCGCGTATCGAACCAGGGCGCGGCGTCTTTCTCGCCTGGCGTCACTTCCATTTCCGGAATGTCGGTGACGCCCGCGCCTTTCAGGATGTCGGTGACAAAACCGTAAGGCTGAATGCGCCCTCGAACTCCGTTGCGGTGGCACCAGCCGAGGAACGTGGCGAAAAACGCCTGCATGCCGGTTGCGGCGAGAAAATCGTTCACGTCGTAGCGGATCTTGGGCGAAATATCATCCACTTCAAACCACAGCGCGGGAAGATAAGTCGTGAGGTCGTAACCCTTGCGCTTTTTGAACTCCCCGAGCATCTGGTTGTTCCAATAGATGCCGTTGCGGTAGTTGGGAACCTCAAAACTGTCGCCGAAAAACGATTCCACCGTCTTGCCGAACTCGTCGCCGAAGTGGGCGCGGAACTTGCCGCCCAGGTAGTCGCAGTAGTAGCTCATGGCCTCGCGGCTTAACGGATCGAGCACGCCGCTTTTTTTGCAATCGACCAGCCAGAAAGCCATCAGGCGCCATCGGCCGCCCGGAACCTTCCAGGTGAGACGCCGCCCCTTGGTCTGCGCCGTCAGATCGACCAGCGATGACCGTTCGATCTTATCGCCCGTCACGCGTCCCGCCACCACGGCCATCACCCGGTCTGCGGGCAGGATTTTGGGCCGCGACCTTGGAATGTCGTGAGGGTTCAGCACGGCGTCGGTCGGCAGATTCCCCTCGAAGGTCTGGCCTCCGTCAAGCTCCGTGGCGCTTGCCAGAAGATTCTGGCACCAGTACCGCTTGGGAAGCCAATCGCCGCCCCAGATCCAGCCGGGTCCTCCGAAGTTCAGTGAAACTTCCATGTCGAGCCTCTTCGCCTCATGGATGGCGTGGGTGATCAGCTCAAAATAGGCGGGAGAAAGGTAAGGGTGATTGCCGCGTTTGTAGACCGGTTCCATGGTGATCTGCTCGACGCCGCCGATGCCCTGGTCGCGCATCTGCTCAAGCTGCCAGGTGATATCCTTCTTGGTCAGCGCGTTGCCCATCCACCACCAGCGGGTGTGGGGACGGCAGCGTGGGGGAGGCTCCGTAAAGCTGTCGTTCATGGCATTCAGCGAATCCTGAACGTCGGGCTCAATCCCGTCGTTGGGAGGCCGGGTGTGCGAGGCCTGCTGGTGTCGGTTCTTTGATTGGGCCGCGTGTGCCTGCTGGCCGGCGGCCAAGCGGGCTCCGGCGGCGCCCGCCGTGGCTTGCAAAAATTTCCGGCGGCTGATGCCTGTTTCGCCGGCGGATTCTTCGATGCTCGCCTTATCTTCCTGGCTCATTAAAAGCTCCCCTTGTTTCCCGCGCTGTCTTCCAAAAAATGTAGTTTCACTGTCTTCCAAAAGGTACGGCTACCGGATCGCTATTTTCCTGCTTCGGGCTTTACGGCTTCGCTCCGGGGCAGCGGCAACTCGACCACCTGCACGTCGGTGTCGCGGTCGCGCAAGACGGCCAGCACCTTCCCTTTAGAATCCGCCACGACGCTCGCGCCGCCGTAAGTATAGCCTTTCCAGGGTCCGTGGGTCATTTCTCCCACCAGGTCCGTGCCGACGGCCGGACACTTCCACCGCTGGGCCCGCTCGGCAACCAGACGTTCCAGGTCCTTTTCGTGAGCCGGCCACTTGTCAACGGTGGCCGCCCAGCCGTAAGGAATCAGCACCAGATCGGGCTTCAGGTTTGCCATCCGCCCGACGTAGGCATCGGTGAACGTGTCCGCGCAGATCATCACGCCGATGCGGCCGAACCGCGTGTTGACGACGCCGATGCCGCTGGGCTTGCCCACGGCATAAGGCGGACTCATCAACTTCGGCAGTACTCTCATTTTGCGGTATTTCCACAAGAGTTTGCCGGCCTTGCTTACCAGGATGGCCGAATCATAAAGCCGGTTCCCGTCTTTCTCATTGAGCCCAATCGAGATCATCAGCCCGTATTGGCGGGCCAGCTCCTCGATGCGGCGGCTGTCCGCTCCCGGAATGGGAGTGGCCAGGCTGTGGGCCACAGGATTTTCCCAGCCCAGGATTGAGCACTCCGGAAACGTGGCGATGTCGGCGTGCTCAGCGTGCGCGGTCTTGAGCGCGTATTCGATCCGGCGGAAGTTCCCCTGCCGGTCGCCGTCAATCACCAGAATCTGGCAGACGGCCACCCGCACCTGGGCGCGGCCGGTTGATGTTAGGCAAGTCATGGCGGTCATGGCGAAAACAAGTTTTAGGATAACCGAACTGCGCGATGTTTTGTCTCGACGTGTTTTTCTGATCCATGATTTCAGATGCACCATGTTTTTCCTCTTTGCCCGGCTAAGGGTTTGCGCGCCCCCGGCGGTAAACGACGGCGCGGCAAAGGCTCACTGCGGTTTAAATAATTGCTCACAGCCTACGCTGCGGCAATTTCCAGGTCGTGATGCAGGATTTCTTCCCGGCCTTTCCCGTTGGCTTGGGCCAGAATTTTGCCTTCGGCCGAGAGAATCAGGCTGCCGCCCAAAGTTTCATGGGATACCGAGACGCCCACTCGGTTGGATACCAGCAAGGGCGCCTTAATCGTTTGGGCGATCCTGATGTAGTCCTTGAGGACGGAAAGCCGCTTGTTAATCGGGAAGAAGACGACCTGCGGTTTCACCGCGGCGGCCCGATGGATGCAGCGCTGGGAGTGGCAGTCGGCGCAGATAAAACATGTGGCGCGTACTCCATCAACATCAAAGGGCTCCGGCCCCTGGCCCGGGTCGTACCGCTTCCATTCATCGCGAAAGTCCCAATCGTTCGGCTGGCGCCACAGCCACGTTTTGGAATAGCTGTGAAGGTAACCCTGAGGCCCGACGAATACCAGGGAATCGTGAATCCTGCCCGGGGCTTTCTCGGCCAGGCTGAAGGCGATCGTGACGTCCAGCCGCTTGGCCAATTGCATCATGCGCTGGGTCGACTTTCCCTCGGGCACCTCCTCGGCGATGGCGGCGGCGTTATCCACATAATCGCACACCGCGAGTTCATGAAACTGAATCCACCGGGCGCCGCCCGCAGCCGCCTTTTCGGTGAGGCGCTGGAGATTGTCCAGGTTCCTGTCGATTTTGCCCGCCACCGAATCGCATTGTACCACCGCTACCCGAATCCTCCTGGCGCCTCCGCCAGCGCTTGCGC
>CAYWMN010000026.1:0-24278 GCA_964459065.1 uncultured Acidobacteriota bacterium
CCATGGGTCACAACACTGCCTCTTTCCGTGAGTCAAGTTCGAGAGCGCCACCATAGAAAACAGATGCAACAGCGTTGATTGCGCGGGGTAATAATCGGGGTCGCGGCGACCCCCTTTGGACGGAGTCCCGACTTTTTCGTGAATCGAATTAGTCAACATCAGCATCGAAACCAGACGCAAAGGTTTTTTGCAAGCAGCCTGCGCATTTTGACCGATATCACATTAAGACGTGACAACGATCACGGCTGAAATCCAGTAATTTCTAAAGAATGACACCATGCACCTTCAGATAATTCTCAGACGCTTCCTCGGGAAGCGAATACCAGCGCGGCAAGCTGCCACCGCCCTCGCGCTTTCGTCCCTCATGATTTTGCTTTTGAACTCACCAGCCGCCGGCCAAACGCCCGGCCCGAAGTCGCCGGGGCCGGTGTCGCTCGCCGACGCGGTGAAGATCGCGCTGAAGAATAATCCCACCCTTCAAGCGGCGGACGCCTATGCCGACGCGGCCCGGCACGGCATCGCCATCGCCAGGGCGGGCTATCTTCCGCAGGTGAATTTTTCCGAAGGGTTCACGCGCGGCAACAATCCTGTCTACGTTTTCGGAAGCCTGCTAACGCAACGGCAGTTCACCGCTGCAAATTTTGCCCTGCACAGCCTGAACGTTCCGCCGCCGCTCGATAACTTCCGGACCGCCTTCACGGCCTCCGTGCCGCTGTATGATTTCGGCCGCACCAAGCGGAGAGTGACGGACGCGCGGCTGGGAGCGAAAACGACCAGCGAAATGTCGCACCGGACCCGCCAGGAAGTGATTTTTGGAGTCATCCACGCCTACTTGAACGGGCTTCTGGCGCGCGAACACATCCAGGTGGCGAAAGCCAGCGTCAAGATGACCCAGGCGGACCTGGCGCGGGCCCAGGCGCGCCAGCAGCAGGGGCTGGCGGTCCCGTCCGACATGCTGAGCGCCCAAACCCAACTGGCGCAGGCGAAAGAGAACCTGATTGTGGCCGATAACGCCGCCGAGATGGCCCAGGCGTCGCTGAACGTGGCGATGGGGCTTCCCGAAGACGCTTCGACGCAGACGGAAGGCAAGCTGGCGGCGGGCCAATTCCAGAGCGGGAGCCTGGCGAGCCTTCAGCAGGAAGCTTTGAAGGTTCGTCCGGATTATCAGCAGGTCCTGCTGGGAGTGAAGCGGGCCCGCAACAGCGTGAGTTCGGCGCGCGGAGAATATCTGCCGCGGATCGACGTGCTGGGCTCGTGGGAAACGGACCACCAGACCTTTGCAACGCGCGGCGGCAACAACTGGACGGCCGGCGCGATGCTGACCTTTAACGTGTTTAACGGCGGCTCGCGGCGCGCAGCGGTGGAGGAATCGCGGGCCCGGCAGCGCCAGGCCGAAGCCCAGCGCTCCCACATGGAATCGGTTGTGCGCCTGCAAGTGCGCGAAGCTTATCTGAACCTGAACGCCGCGCGCGAGCGGCTGGGAGTCTCCCGCGACGCAGCCCGGCAAGCCGCCGAAAGCCTGCGGATTCTGCGGAACCGCTACGACACGGGATTGGTAACCATCATGGACGTGCTGCGGGCCGAGACCATGCGGACCCAAGCCGAGAACAATCATTTGAACGCACTGTACGACTACCGCCTGGCGTTTGCGGCGCTCGAACTGGCAACGGGCAACCTGAACGCCCATTCGCCGGCGGTCACCCAGTAGAGATGAGTCGAAACCCGGAAAAGAGTTTCTCATGACAAGAACAGAAAAAATTCCCATACTCCTGGCCCTGCTGCCTCTCGTCGCCTTTTTCCCCGCCTGCGGGTCCAAACAGGGGACCCAGCAACAGGCGGCGCAGGAAATCTCGGGCGTCGCCGTCCAAACCGTCCGGAGGCAGGCGACGCCGGAATCCTACGCGGCCGTCGGCACCGTTCAAGCGAAAATCACCAGCGTGCTGGGAGCTAAAATCAGCGGCACGGTGGAGAAGATCCTGGTCAGGGAGGGCGACCACGTCCGGCGCGGCCAGCTGCTGGCCGTGCTCGACAGCCGAACCGAGCACGCGCAACTGGCGGCCGCCGCCGCCGGCATCGAGGCAAGCTCCCAGGGAATGGCCGAGGTCAGCCAGTCCGTGAAGGCCGCCACGGCCAACCGGGAGTTTGCCGAGGCCACCTTCAAACGCTACAAGGCGCTGCTGGCCAAGGATTCCGTCAGCCGGCAGGAATTTGATAATGCGCAAACGCAATACCGGGCGGCGGTGGCGCAGGAAAACGCCGCCAAGGCGCGGGAAAAACAGGTGGCGGCGCAGCACCAGCAGGCGGTGGCGCAACACACTTCGGCCGAGGCAGTCTACAGCTATGCGCGGATCGTTTCTCCCATCAACGGCGTGGTGGCGGCGAAATCGGTTGACGAGGGAACCCTGGTGATGCCGGGCACTCCGCTGCTGACGGTGGAAGACACCGGGCACTTCCGCCTGGACGCGAACGTCCCCGTCCTCTATCTGGCCGACGTGCACGCCGGGCAAACGGTGCCGGTGACAATCGGCGCCCAGCAGTTTGAGGGACGAGTCGTTGAAATCGTTCCGGCGGCCGACCCCAGCACGCGAACCTTCACGGCCAAGATCGAGCTTCCGGCAAGCTGCTCCTGCCAGTCGGGACAGTACGGCCAGGCGGAAATTCCCGTCGGCTCCGCCGATCGCATGCTGGTCCCGGCGAGCGCCCTGGTCCGCCGGGGCCAGTTGGAGGGACTGTTCGTAATCAATTCGAAGGACATCGCGCAGTATCAACTGGTCAAGCCGGGAAAGACTTTCGGCGGCCAGGTTGAGATTCTTTCCGGTCTCAGCACGGGCGACCGCGTGGCCGTCTCCAACCTCGATCGCCTCAGCGACGGAATGCGGGTCAAAACTCCATGAGCAAAGCGAAACTGGGAGTCGCCGGGCGTGTGGCCCGCTACTTTATCAATTCAAAGCTGACCCCTCTGTTGATGATCTTCGCCATCCTGATGGGCGTCTTCGCGATTGTGGAAACGCCTCGCGAAGAGGATCCGCAAATTGTGGTCCCCATGATGGACGTCTTTGTGGGCATGCCGGGCGCGAGCGCCAAAGAAGTGGAGCGCCGCGTCACCACGCCGATGGAGAGGCTGATCTGGGAAGTTCCCGGCGTGAAGTACGTCTACTCGATGTCATTCCCGGGCCAGAGCATGGTGATTGTCCGCTTCAAGGTGGGCGAGAATGAAGAGGCCTCGATTGTCAAGCTCTACAACAAGCTCTACTCAAACTTCGACCTGATTCCGCCCGGCGCCACCAAGCCGCTGATCAAGCCCCGCACCATCTACGACGTGCCCATTCTGGCGCTGACTTTCTGGAGCAAACAATATGACAGCTACCAACTGCGCCGGGTGGTGGCGGAGGTTCAGCGGAAAGTCCAAGCCGTGCAGGACGTCTCGGTCACCAAAATCCTGGGCGGCCAAAAACGCGAGATTCGCGTGCTGCTGAGTCCGGCCAGGATGGCCGCCTATGGCGTCACGCCCATGTCCATCGTTCCGATTCTGAACATGACCAACCAGCAGTTGCAGTCGGGCGAGTTCGCTTCCGGAAATCGCGAGTACCGCGTGGAAACGGGCGCTTTTCTGCGCACGCCCCAGGACGTGGGCAACGTGGTCATCGGCGTCTCACACGGACGCCCGGTCTATCTGAGCGATGTCGCCACGATCAAGGGCGGCCCGTCGTCGGCCTCGGACTATGTGCTGTTCGGCTACGGGAAAGCGTCGAAGAATCAGGAAAAGAGCCGCCTGGGAGGGTTCCCCGCCGTAACGCTCTCCGTCTCCAAGCTCAAGGGCACCAACGCCGTCACCACTGCGGCCAACGTTCTGAAAATGGTCCGCGACCTCAAAGGCAACGTGATCCCCGCGGGCGTGAGCATGACCGTCACCCGCGACTACGGCCGCTCGGCGCAGGAAAAATCCAACGAGTTGCTGGAACATCTGCTGATCGCCACGCTTTCAGTCACTGTTCTGATCGCCCTCGCACTCGGTTGGAGGCCTTCCATTGTGGTTCTGGCGGCGGTTCCCGTGACGCTGGCCTTAGCACTTTTCGTTTTCTATATCTACGGCTACACGCTGAACCGCGTCACGCTGTTCGCCCTGATTTTCTCCATCGGCATCCTGGTGGATGACGCCATCGTGGTGGTGGAAAATATTGCGCGCCATTTCCACTTGCCGCAGAACAAAGGCCGGCCCCCGGCCGATGTGGCCGCCGAGGCCGTGGACGAAGTCGGCAACCCCACCATTCTGGCGACCTTTACGGTGATTGCCGCGGTCTTCCCCATGGCTTTCGTTCAAGGGCTGATGGGCCCGTACATGCGGCCGATCCCTATCGGCGCCTCCATGGCGATGCTGTTCTCTTTAATGGTGGCCTTTATTGTGTCGCCCTGGGCCGCGCTGCGGGTGCTGGCCCATACCAAAGCCCGCGCCGGCAAAAGTGAAACCGAAGGCGAAGACCGCACCCAGCGCATTTATCGAAAACTGGTAACGCCGCTGATCGAAAACCGCAGCCGTCGCAGGCTGTTTCTGGGCGGAGTCGTTTTCCTGCTGCTGCTGGTCATGGCTCTTCCCCTGGCCAAAATCGTGCTGGTCAAGATGTTGCCCTTTGACAACAAGGACGAGTTCCAGGTGATCGTCGACATGCCGAAGGGAACCACGCTGGAGCAGACGGCCATGGTGACGCGCGAGGTTTCCAAAAGAATCTCCGCGGAGCCGGAAGTGACGCACTACGTTGACTACATTGGCGTGGCGGCTCCCTATGACTTTAACGGTCTGGTTCGGCATTACTTTTTGCGCCAAGGGCCGAACGAGGCGGAAATCTACGTCGACCTGCTGCCGAAATCGCAACGCTCCATCCAAAGCCATGAGATCGCCAAGCGCGTCCGCCGGGCTATCGACCCGATCGGCGCGAAATACGGCGCCAAGCTCAAGGTGGCCGAGATTCCTCCCGGGCCGCCCGTGATGGCCACCCTGGTGGCGGAGGTCTACGGCCCCAATTACAAGGGGCAGATCAACGTGGCGCGGCAGATCCTGAAAGATTTCAAGAACACGCCGGGAGTGGTGGACGTCGACTCGACGATTGATGCGCCCCAGCGCAAACTCCACTTTGTGGTGGACAAACGCAAAGCCGCCTTGAATGAAGTTTCCGTCGGGCAGATCGCCCAGACGCTGCACCTGGCGCTCTCGGGACAGGTGGTCGGCATCGCCCACCTGCCCGACGAACGCGAAGACGTCAACATCCTGCTGCGGGTTCCGCGATCGCAGCGGTCCAGCGCGCGCAGCCTGCAGGAAATTCGCGTCATGTCGCGCACCGGCACGCTGGTTCCTTTAAGTGAGCTGACCCATGTGAGCGATGAAACCATCGAGCAGACGATTTATCACAAGAACCTCAAGCCCGTGGTGTACGTCACCGGGGATGTGGCCGGCAAAGAAGAGAGCCCCATCTACGCCATGATGCGGCTCGCCAAAGAGATGGATCATGTGAAAGCGCCCAACGGCACCAGCGTGGAGCGCTACCTGACGCATCAACCGTTCCTGGCCAGCGCCTATTCGATGAAGTGGGACGGGGAATGGCAGATTACTTACGAGGTGTTCCGCGACCTGGGCTTTGCCTTCCTGGTGGCCCTGATCCTGATCTACGGCATTGTCGTCGGGTGGTTCCAATCTTTCACGGTGCCGCTGGTCATCATGGCTCCCATACCCCTGACGCTGATCGGCATTCTGCCCGCGCACGCCGCCCTGGGAGCCTTCTTTACAGCCACCTCCATCATCGGGGTGATCGCCCTGGCCGGGATCATCGTCCGGAATTCGATTCTGATCGTGGACTTTGTCGAGCTGCGCATGGCCGAGGGCATGTCGCTCGCCGAATCCGTGGTGGATGCGGGAGCCGTGCGCTTCCGTCCCATCCTTCTGACGGCGGCGGCCGTGGTGGTGGGCGGGTTTGTCATCCTGCCGGACCCCATCTTTCGAGGCCTGGCCATTTCCCTCATCGCCGGGGCCGTGGCTTCGACGTTGCTCTCGCAAATCGCGGTGCCCGTTCTTTATTACATGAACGCCCGCCGCAAACGACCCCAACTGCCCGAGAAACCTCCTGAAGAGGAGAAAGCGTAACATCGCATCCTGCGAAGAAGAGGAGAGACGGATGGACATCAATCGCTGGCTTCGGTTGATTGCCGGAGCATTCGTTCTGATCAGCGTGGGACTTGGACATTTTGTCAGCGAATGGTGGTACCTGCTTACATCCTTTGTGGGTCTGAACATTTTTCAGTCAGCCTTCACAAACTGGTGCCCGATGATGACCTTCCTGCGAAAGCTGGGAATCAACTGAACCGCGCGCAACGGGCCAGCCGGAAATAAGACTGAGACCGTCGCAGAGGCGTGGACCGGCCAGCCGAGCCGCGAGCCTGGACGGAGATCCCGGCCCGGGCACGGCGCGGATATTGGGCGCGAAGGTTGTAAGAAATCAGGAGAAACAACCATGTTCAAACTTGAACGGATTCTCTGTGCAATCGATTTCAGCAAGCATTCAGCGGCGGCGCTGCGCGTGGCAGGGGGTCTCGCCCAGGCTGCCGGCGCAGAAGTTACGCTGCTCCACGTCCAGCGGCTTGAGGCGCCCGAGTATTTCACCGTGGCGCAGGTTAAAGACCTCAGCGCCCAGTTGCGCCGCAGCCTGAGGGCCGCAAGAAAATACACGGAAGATTTTGCTGCCCAGCACCTGCCCAAAGGAGTCGAACATTCCACCATCATCCTGGAAGCCGATCCCGTGGATGCCATTCTGAAGACGCTCCAGGAATCCAAGGCGGACCTTCTGGCCATGGGAACCCATGGCCGGACGGGGCTCACCCGGTTTCGGCTGGGCTCGGTCTCGGAAAGCGCGATGTGGCAAGCCTCGAAACCCGTTCTGACAACCGGGCCGGGGGTGCGGCTTGCCCCGGGGCTCGGCACCATCCGCAAAGTGCTTTGCCCTGTCGACTACAGCGAACTGGCCCATCGCGCCGTTGAACACGCCGCCGCCATCGCCGAGATGACGGGAGCGGAACTGCTGGTCACCCACGTGCTTGAAGATGCAGGCAAACCCCCAGCCGCTCGCCGGCAATTGTGCGACTGGGTCCCTAGCGACGTGAGAAAACGCTGCACCGTGCGGGAGGTTGTGCGAAGCGGACAGCCCGCCGAGCAAACCCTCCTGGAAGCCGATCGATCGCAGGCCGATCTGATTGTCATCGGCGCACAGCATCGCAACGTTCTGGGATCGTTGCTGTTTGGTTCAACCACGGAGATGGTGATTCGCGGCGCGGCATGTCCGGTGTTGTCGGTTGTCGAGAAAAATCCAAAATAGCCAAACCTTGTACGGCTTGCACAGACGTTCTGACAGCGCAGAAAAGTCCGAGCCCCGCGCCGCGCGTCGTTCCGGCATTCCTCCGCATCGAGGAGGCAAGTGACACAAACGTCTTTCTACGGCATGATAAGAGTGGCAGGTGATATGAATGGCGACCAAATCGCTATACCTCCGCCTGTTGCTGGCTGCCGGAATCGTAGCAATTCTGAGTGCGGCGGGGTGGATTGGCTACCGGACATGGCCCCGAACCATCAATTTTTCGCCCGCCCCCTGCCTGCCCACGATCAGCCTGGAGGGCCAGCACTGGGTGGTCAAAAACCGCACCGGCGCGCTGGTGGGAGAAGTCGCCGATTTCCATTCAGAACTACTGGCCTGCCTCTACTTTGAATATCTCAAAAGCCACCTGGGTCTCGACAACTCCCAAATCCTGCTCGCAACCCGGGACCGGGACCGCCGCCCCCATTACCAAATCTACCTGGTTGTTGACCCCAACATCCTTGCCGCCGTTCCCTACCTGGCCCGGCTGAGAGCCGAACGGTATATCCCGCATTTTCGGCTCGACACCGTCCGCCGGCGGGATCTCGCCTACATGCGGCTGCAAACCGCCGTCCTGGAGGGCGCCTACCATCCCATGGACCCTCCGCAACTGGCCTCGCTCGACTCGTCCCAACTGCTGGGGCCCCTGACGCAATTTCTGATGTTTAAGTCGGCGACCGACATCCGAATCCGAAAACAGATTCCACCGGTCCCCACGGTTCTTTCGGAAAAACAGGCCCGGCGGCTGGCTACCGACATCATCGAAGTAACGCGGTTTTACAAGCTGCCGCTGGAAATTTTTCTGGGGATCGGGGCCATGGAAAACAATTACATGAACGTGCGGGGCGACCTCGAGCACGCCATCTGGAAGAGACACCCTCAGCGAGGGGATATCATCCTGAAATGGCGGCGCGGCCGGGTGCTGGTCAGCGACTACTCGATGGGCGTCTGGCAGATTACGCGCGAGACCTTGCGCTACGCCCACGAGCTTTACCTCCACGACAAGCGCAACTATTCGCTGCTGCCGCCGCGGCTGCGGCCCGCCAAAAAACTGAATTTTGATTTGGACAACTCCGAAGTCCTGACCACCTATTCGGGACTGCTGCTTCGCCATCTGCTGGACAAAACCCAAGGCGACGTCGCCAAAGCCGTGGGAGCTTACAACGGAAGCCTGCGCCGGCCGAGTTACCGGTACGCCGCCGGCGTCGAGGCCGTGGCGTTTTACGCCCGGAACTTCCTTGAGCGGGCGGCCAGTCTTGACGGCATGAATGTAGCTAAAGCCTGGCTGCTCAAAGGAGGGCCGGGTCCGGCCGGCGAGGAAATCGCGAACAACCGTCCGCCGGCAACTGCTCCGACGCTTCACCACGCTCCGGGGTTGATCCGTCCGCTGCCCATCTCGCCGATCAAGGCGCCGCGGCCGGAAGACCTAAATAACAAGCAGAGAGCCCATGCCGCCCCGAGGTGAAGCGATGCGAAAAATCCTCGTGCTGCTGCGGAGCTCACACTTCTTTTTCCCGCTTTTCGTCCGGCCAAAGCGCAAGCCCCCGAAAAAGCCTATCGGCCGCCGCAAGTGCTCTCGATGGTGGAGGCTTCGTGCCCGGCCTGAGGCCTCCAGGACCTAACGGCGGTTCTGGAGATAGCAGTCCCCAGGAGTGAAAAGATTGCAAATGTTCACGGAGAGCACGGGGCTGCAGGATTTACGCCCCAGGCTCTTAAGGCAATCCGGAAGTGGAAATTCGCGCCGGACACCTTGGCCGGCCGGCCCGTTGAAGCATCAATTCCCGTAAGGTTCTCCTTCAGCCAGCCGCCCGTCTGGTGGAGGAACCGGAAATTAGCCGAGTTCTCCCCCGAGCGCGCGCCCGGCGATTGCAAGCAGCAGGTTATGCCGCGGCTGAACTGCTGGCCAGGAAAGCATCCGTTGTCCGCATCAACTCAGCTTCCGGAACCGGCTCCTCAAGGTAATCGGCCGCCCCCAGGCGCATGGCTTCCAGATAGCATTCCATATGCAGCGTCCGCGCCACCACGATCACCGGCCTTCGGCGATCGACAGCAACCGCCCGTTCCAGTACAGGGCGCCCTTCAAATTCACAGCTGCCCTGGCTGATCACCACCAGGTCAAAACCTTCCGACCGGAGAAACTCCAGCGCGCCATCATAAGTGGAAGAGGTTGAAACCACCCAGCCGGCGCCTTGCAGAACCGCCCGGTAGTAGGCCAGGTCACCGTGGTCTTCGTCAACCACAAGCACCCGCCCTTTGTTGACCAACGGTCTTTGCCCGATAGGGCTGTCGAACTTACGCCTCTCTGACATCTCCCCCTCCTGATACCCCTACAGATGATCCGAATAGATCGAATGAAGCGCCATCGGGTTCCACTTCCCTTCCGATGGGACTCGGGTTGCGCCACCGCCGACACAACGCGTTAGCCTTGTGCCTGCCGCCTCTTATAGAGCCCGCTTCAAAAGCCGGGCGTTATTAAGACCTGTTGGGCTTGCAGTGCTCGACGGGAGGATCGTTTACTTAAGCGGAGGTACGTGCAGAGAACTCTGGAACCTAAGGATTATCAGGAAATTGCGGCTGCAAGAGAAGTCGCGAGAACTCCTGGAACCGTGAGCCGCCCATAGAACCCGGACACCTCCTTCCGCAACAGTCTTAGGAATCTCTTATGGCTTGATGCTAGCCCTCATATCTCGCGAAGTCAAGCGATGAATGTGAGCGAAAGTTAATCCTAGTACGCCCGGACGGTTTCCCTCTATGGCGTTGAAAATCCAGCGTTCACTTCCACCGACCTGAACCGAACAAAGCCCCTGATATCCCGCAAACAACCCCCGCTCCATCTTCGGTCCGGAAGGGGTATAATCAGCATATCCTTCAGCGAGGATGAGACTTGAGGGTTGAAACGTTCCCCCTCTTTTGGTAGTCTCCATCGGGTCCAACAATGGCAACTCCCTGTCGAAAATGCGGCGCCACCAAAACGGAATGGGCCCATCATGACTTTTTCTATTCGCTGGCAAAAAAGTTTGGTTACCGCTTGCGGGTGTGCTCGCGCTGCCGCCGTTTACGGCTGCTGCATCGGAATGAACACCCCGACGAACCGGTGATCCGCAAAAGCCGCAAAGTCTTTGCGCCGGCGCCGTTAACGCCTTCGTTACCGGTTCCATTAGATTCCAGGACGCCGCAGCCGGCCCGCCAGTGTCCCCGCTGCGGCAGCGCCAATTTTCGCAGGTCAAAGCGGCGCTGGCATGAGCGGGTGGTGAACCGTTCACCCATGGCTCGCTGCAACGAATGCCAAAATCGTTTTCCTCTCTTCACAGCGTAAGGCCGGTTCGGCCGGCAGCCCATCAGATTTCCCTGGGCAAGTTATACTAAAGTCTTTTCCGCGTTCAAATCGAGTCAGGGTCAAACGGCCCCCAAACAAGGTACCTGATCGCCCATGGCTGCACGTTCCTTAAATCGCCGCATCGCCGTCTCCGCCAGCATCGTGATGGGCAGCGTGCTGGCAAGCCGCCTGCTCGGGTTCTTAAGGGAATGGACGGTCGCCCACCAGATTGGGGCCAGCGCCGTCACCGACGCCTATTACACGGCTTTTACGCTGCCGGACTTTGTGAACTATCTGGTGGCGGGCGCCTCGCTCAGCATCACCTTTATTCCCGTCTTTACCAAGTACGCGGCGGAAGGAAGCGAAGACGAAGGCTGGAAAGTCTTCTCCACCGTGATCACGACCATGACGGTGCTGCTCCTCGCCTTTGTCATCACGGGAGAAGTCTTTACGCCCCAACTGCTGCATGTGATTGCGCCCGGGTTCCATTCTGCGGAAAAAGCCCGCGCCGTTTTTCTGACCCGCCTCATGCTGCCCGCTCAAATCTTCTTTTACCTGGGCGGCGTGCTGAGCGCCGTGCAATACGCCAAAGGCCGCTTCCTGATTCCCTCGCTCGCGCCGGTGATCTACAACATTGGAATTATTCTGGGCGGATTCCTGCTGGCTTCGACCATCGGGATCACGGGATTTTCCGTCGGCGTGCTGGCAGGCGCCTTTGCGGGAAATTTTCTGCTGCAGGTTTACGGAGCGCGGCGGGTGGGAGCGCGTTTTAAGCCGAACCTCAACTTCCGGCATCCCGGCTTCCGCCTGTTTATCAAGCTGACCATTCCGATCATGCTGGCGTTCTCTCTGGTCTTCTGCGACGACTGGATCATCCGCTTTTTCGGCTCTTATCTGGTGCCCGCCTCGATCACCTGGCTGAGTTACGCCAAGTTTCTGATGAGGGTTCCCCTGGGCGTGGTGGGACAGGCCGTCGCCGTCGCCTCGTTTCCCTTCCTCGCCCAACTGTATGCGGAAAAGAAATACGACGAGCTCAATCGCACTCTCAACACCACCCTGAAAGGACTGCTTCTGCTGCTCGTGCCCATCTCCGCGCTCACCATGGCGATGGACCGTCCGCTGGTGTACTTTGTTTTTTCTTACACGCAGCTCCGCCCGTCGGACTTGAACGCCACGGCGTCGGCGCTGGCGCTGTTCTCGATCGGCATGTTCGCCTGGGGAGCGCAAGGTATTCTGGCGCGGGGATTCTATGCCGGGCGCGACACCTTGCGGCCGGCGTTGATCGGTACGGCGCTCACCGTGCTGAGCCTTCCCCTTTACTGGCTGCTGGTGAAGCCGCTCCAGTTCAAGGGGCTGGCGCTGGCAAGCTCCATCGGCATTGCCGCCTATGCGGCGGTGCTTTTTGGGGTGCTCTATCGCCGCACGCGCAATCCCGAAACCGGGGCGATGGCAGGGTTCTTTGTGAAGATTGTGGCGGCTTCAGCGGTGGGAGCAGCGGGCGCTTATCAGGTGGTGCGGTGGCTGGAAGCAAGCATTCATTGGCAGTGCACGCAGGGAGCCTTTCTGGTCCTGATCGCGGCAACTCCGGCCGGAATGCTTCTGACTTACGGGACGGCAAAACTGCTGCGCGTGCGGGAAATCGACGACTACTTGAAGTCGCTGCATCTCCCGGCACGCTTCCGGCGCAACCCCGCAAATTAAGGCGCCAGCGCCCGGCAGCGCTATTTCCCGATGCAAAACGTGGAAAAGATGGTCCCCAGGATATCTTCCACGTCGGTTGCGCCCGCGAGCGCGTCCAACTGGTGAAGGGCGTCGTACAGATCCAAAAGCAGCATTTCGTGGTGCAGCCGGCGGCTCGAGCCGTCCCGGCAACGGTCCAGCGCCTCGACCGAAGCTTTGAGCAATTGCTGATGGCGAAGGTTCGTAACCAGTTCGCCCTCGGAGCCGAGATTTTCTCCCGCCGAGGCGCACTCGATAATCTTATCCCGCAGTTGCTCAATGCCCTGGCCCGTGAGCGCGGACGTGGCAATGATTTCCACGGGCGGAAATCCCTCGCCCCCGGGCGCCGAGACAAACTGCGAAAGGGCTTCACGCGAGACGCGCGGCTCGAGATCCGACTTGTTGGCCGCCACCAGCAGGGCTCCCAGGCGCCGCGTCTTGCGAACCAGTTCGGCGTCTTCTTCCGTCCACTCGCCGGAAGAATCCACCACCAGCAGTCGAAGGTCGGAATCGGCCATCGCCTGGCGGGATCGTTCAACGCCAATCTTCTCCACATCGTCGCTCGAATGGCGAATGCCCGCCGTATCGACCAGCCGAACGGGAAGGCCGCCGAGCGAGGCGGTTTCGGTCACCAGATCGCGCGTGGTTCCCGGCGTGGAGGTTACAATCGCCCGGTCCATCTTCAGGAGCCGGTTGAAGAGGCTGGATTTGCCGACGTTGGGACGGCCCACAATCGAAAGGCTCAAGCCTTCCCGGATAATCCGGCCGTAGTCATAACCTTCGACCAGTTTGCCCAGGTCGGCGCGGATGGCCTCCAGCCGGCTGAGGATTTCCGTCCAGGGAACAACGTCAACGTCATCGTCGGCAAAGTCGATGCCGGCCTCCAGCCGCGCAATGAGCTCGATTAAGGCCTGCTGATGAGGCTTGAGGCGGGCTGAAAGCGCTCCCTCAAGCTGGGTTGCGGCAACCCGCGCCTGATAGAGCGTGCGCGCCTCAATCAAATCGCGGACGGCTTCCGCCTGGGTTAAATCGATGCGGTGGTTCAGGAAGGCGCGCAGCGTGAATTCGCCGGGCTCGGCGGCCCGGGCGCCCCGCGCAAGGCAGCATTTCACCCCATAACCCAAAATCACCGGAGCGCCGTGGCAGGAAATTTCCACCACGTCCCCGCCTGTGTAGGAATGGGGCCGGCGGTAATAGGTGAAGACCACCTCGTCCAGAACCTTGCCGGTCTCAGGATCCAGGAAAGCGCCCAGGGTTGAGCGCTGAGGCTCCGGAGGCGTCTGCGGCAGCCGCACCAGTTCCAGGGAGATCGCAAGCGCCCGGTCCCCGGCCAGGCGCACCACCCCAATGCCTCCGTGGCCGGGAGGCGTGGCAATGGCCACAATGGTGTCTTCGGTCATGGCGCCAGAACCTGAGGGTCAGCTTGCGGAAGGAGATTCAGCGGGATATATGACGACTTTGCGATGCTCGCCGTTGCCCTCGCTCAGGGTGCGCACGCCGGTCTCGCCTTTGAGCGCCACGTGAACGATGCGGCGTTCGCGCGCGTTCATGGGATTCAAGGAAAACGGAACGCCCGATTCCTGAACTTGCCGGGCTGCGATGGAGGCCGTGAGTTTCAACTCCTCCGCCCGCACCCGCCGCCAACCCTGGCAATCAAAAATGATTCTACCCGCCCCTTCATCGGCGCGCACGGCCTTGACCACCAGGTATTCAAGAGCGTCCAGCAGAGCGGCGTTTCTTTCAAGCAGCAGATCGGAGTCGGCGCCCTCAAAATCCACCACCGTGCCGAAAATTCCCGCCTCCACCTCGGCTGCGTCGCACTGCCGAATGGTAAACCTCAGGTTAAATCCCCCGTGCTCGATGATTTTGCCCACCAGCGATTCGATCCCGGGGAGGTGCGTGTTTCCGGATTGTTCAGGAGCTTGAAGATCCATGATGATTTCTGCTGTACAGCGGCCTACGCCTTGTCCGGGCCGGCTTTGGCCGGCGCCGGCGTCAAAGGCGGCTGCTTGGGAGTGATATAGCGGTTGATGATCAACTGCTGCGCGATGCCCACCACGTTCGCCGCCAGGAAGTATAACACCAAGCCGCTGGCCAGGCGGAAGAACATCAGTCCGAAAACCAGCGGCATGATGAGCATCATGCGCTTCTGATTGGGGTCTGCCGTAGCCATGGGCGTCATCTTGGTCATGAAGAACATACTCACAATCATGATGGTCGGCAAAATCGGAATGGGCAGGCCAAAGATGTGAGATTTATCCGGCATCGACAAATCCTTGATCCAGAAGATCCAGGGGGCATGGCGAAACGCAAAAGGCGCTTCCAACGACTCATAAAATCCATACAGGATCGGCAACTGCGGCAGCATGGGCAGACAGCCGCCCAGCATACTGACGTTGTGCTCGCTATACAGCGCCATGATTTCCTGGTTCATTCGAGCCTTGCGCGGATCGTTGAACTTGTACTGCTTGTAGCGGTTCTTGATGGCCTCAACCAGCGGTGCAATGCGCTGCATCTCCTGCGCGGAGCGAATGCTCTTCAGCTTGAGCGGAAACAGCGCCGTGTTGATAATCAAAGTCAGAATCACAATGGCCCAGCCGTAGTTGTGAACCCAGTTGTCATAGATATAGCGAAGGCCCAGGAAAAGCGGCTTGGCGATGACGGTGAACCAGCCGAAATCGACCAGGTCGGTGAGCGGCGGACTCGTCGTTTTGAGGATGTCCAGGGACTTGGGCGCCACGAACAATTTGAAGCTGACCGGCTGGGCCACTGAGCTTCCCAGCTCAGCATAAGCGGCTTTGGGAAGCTCTTTCTCTTTCCAATTCGCCGGCTTCCAGGTTTGCTGCCCGGCAAGGAAATCCTGATCGTGCGAGCCCGGGAAATAAATTCCGGCAAAGTAGCGGTCTTCCAGCCCGGCGAACTCAAGCGGCGCCGGCTGCTTCATCTTCCCTTCGATCTTGTGCTGATCAACCGTCTCCAGTTTCCCGGTCCCGGCTGATTGATAAACGATCTTGCTTTGCTCAACCTGGTTCGTAATGGGCAACGAATGGTCGCCGAAGCCTCCGCGCCAGGCAACCGCAATGGGGACGTAGTGGCCGTCTTCAGCCACACTGGCACTGACATGGACGCTGTAATCCGATCCGAAGGAAAATTTCTTTTGAACCTGCAGATGCCCGTCGCTATACGTCAAAACCAGGGTAGCGGGAGCGGTAAGAGTTGTGCCCGAAGGCGAGGCAACAAAAAGCGCGTGGTTGATCTTTTGGTCGAGCGAGGGGTCCGCCGTGCTGATGCTCAGAGGAAAGCCAAGCTGCCGGGTTGCCTCCGAGTCGACGACATCGAGGGGCTTGCCGTTTTCGTCATGGTACTTTTTGAGGACCCAGCTTTTGACAACACCGCCCTCGGTTGAGATCTCCACGCGGTAGAGGCTGTTCTCGACGGTAATTTCCTGCGCCTGGTGGCCCTGGGCCGCCGGGATGGCTGGCGGAGGAGCAACCTTGGGAGCCGCGGGAGCCTTCGCCGCCTGCTGGGAACCTTTCTGCTTTGCGCCCTGCTCCGCCTTGGCTACTTCCTTGCTGGACGAGGAGGGCGGCGGTTGTTTCACAAACAGCTTTCCCCACAGCAACAGCAGTGCAAAGGAAAGGGCGAAGGCAATCATCACCCGTTTTTCTGTGCTCATGATCGAAAGACTTTCTTCTTCTTTTGCTGAGCCCCGCCGTTATTTTTCAGGGACCGGGTCGTAGCCATGCCCGCCCCACGGCCGGCAGCGCAAAAGCCGCTTAACCGCCAACCCCATCCCCCGCCAGGCGCCCCATCTGTCGACAGCCTCATAGGCGTAGGCCGAGCAGGACGGATAGAAACGGCACGACGAGGGGATAATCGGTGAAAGGCAGACTTGATAAAATCGAATCAGGCCGAGCGCCAGGAGCCTTAGCGCGCCCCCCGCTCCGCGGCGGATGAGCCGGGAAACAGGCGCAGCAGTTGCTTTTCGAGCGCCGGATAGGCGATTGTGGCGGCGCTCATGCGCGGATTCACCACAATGTCCCAGCCCGCCGCAAGCTCCGTTCGGTGCAGTCGGAAAACTTCCCGCACGCGCCGCTTGATGCGGTTGCGGAGTACGGCGCCGCCCACGCGCACAGGAACCGTGATTCCCAAGCGTGTTTCGGCTAGACCGTTCGGCCGGATAAAGACTGTGCATACCGAGGCGCTACGGCGCTGCCCCTCCTCATAAACCCGCCGGAACTCCGGGCGGCGCAGCAGCCGGAATTTCTTGGGGAAAGCGCCTGAACCGGGCTTCATGGAGTCAGGCGGTGGCGACCCTTTTGACGCCGCCGTTTTATCGTCTGACGTCCTCCCGGGGTTCGCATACGCACACGGAATCCATGAGTCTTCGCACGATGGCGTCGATTGGGTTGGTACGTCCTCTTCAAAGCGCTGGCTCCCTATTTGTGTAGTAACCTTAGACCTAATCCTCTACCTTAACCTGTTGCTTCTCATCTCGTCAAGGTGAGACCGGCGGTCTTACACCACCTCAAGCTCAGCACTGATCGTGTCAACCGAACTCGAACCCACCCTGATGTCAAACTTGCCCGGCTCAACCACCCATTGCATATCAGCGTTGTAAAAGCCCAATTCCTTTGGTGTCAGCTTAAAAGGCACCCTCTTCGTCTCGCCCGCCCGCAAGTGAACGCGGCGAAAACCCGCAAGCTCCTTCACCGGCCGCGTCACGCTGCTGACCTGGTCCCGAAGGCAAAGCTGCGCCACTTCATCCCCTTCCCGCAAACCCGTATTGGTTACTTCAACGCTCACCGTCGTCTCACCTTCGCAAGCAATCCGGGCGGGCGATAGCTTGAGGCCGGAAAATTTAAAGCTCGTATAGCTCAACCCGTGCCCGAACGCAAAAAGCGGCCCGCGCTTTTCAAACAGGTAGGGAACGTCTGCCGAAGGCTTGCGATAGTAATAGGCCGAAAGTTGTCCCACCGTCCGGGGAAACGTGATCGGCAATTTGCTGCCGGGTAGGCCGCGCTTACGCGTGCACTTTGCGAAACGCCCGGAGCGACAACCGGGCGGTCTTCAACTCCGAATAATGGCTGTCGGCTTCCTGCTCGATCAGATAGTACTCGATGCCGCCGACGTTTTCAGCCGCCGCAAAAATCTTCTTCCACGGGGCAATGCCTTGTCCAATTAAGACGTTGAACTTTCTGGTGGGCGACCAATCCTTTACGTGCATGGAGCGAATGCGCCCGGGATTATCGCGGATATAGGCCACCGGGTCGCCGCCCGAATTCAGGCAGTTGCCCGTATCCAGTTGCAGGACAACACTCTTGTCGGTTTGGGAAGCAATAATGTCGATGGGCTTTTTGCCCTCAAGGGGCTGCCATTCGTGGTCATCATTGTGGTAGCCGGCGTGGAAGCCATGAGCCATCAAGGTCAGGTTGGCCTTGTTCAACATTTCGGCAACCCGCTTCCAGCCGTCCAGCGTGGGGATGGGGCCGGGCGAAGCCAGCATGATGTAACGCGTTCCCAAAATGTGGTTCAACTCCATCGCCTTGCCGATTCCGTCCGGCGTGAAGGATTTGGTTTCATTATGGGTTGAGTAGCATCGGATGCCCAGACGGTCCAACTCCCGGCGCATTCGTTTGGCTTCATCCGGGCTCCACTGATAGTAGGGCGCAAAGAACTCCACACACTGGTAACCCATGTTCGCGACTTTCCTGACGGTTCCAGCCAAGTCTTTCTTCAGGTCATGGCGAACTGAGTAGAGTTCAAGTCCAACCGGAACGGGCCGCGAACCCGCGGCAAGAGCGCCGGCGCCCAGCGGCGCCGCGGCCATCAAGCCAAGGAAAGAACGGCGGGAAAGAGTGTCATGTTTTTTCATAGCAGCCACACCTTACCACAAGCTCTGGAACCCGGTTACAGGAAATCTCAGCAGCGGATGCTTTCAGGCTCAAGCAGTCCCGGCAGGTCCTCCGAAAAATGCTGGAAAGTTGTTCGAGTCTCAGGTAGCATGAGGTGGGCGATACGGGCGTGTTTTCATTGCTAATCAGCAGAGTGGGACAGTATTTGCATCTGACCCAAAACTGTCCGAGAGATCAGTTGCGCCCCTTTCAAGGTGGAGCTAAAGTCGGATTGCGCCTTAAGCTAGTAGCTAATGTATTAACGGATTCTTTAGCCGGCCAAAACCTGGGAGGGGGAAAGGCATGGTCAAGAATGATATCTTTTGTCGCCATCTCCCGGGACTCAGGGAAGGCTATGAGATCCTGCCGCTCCGAGATTTTCTATTCTCAAGTTAAGCCGGTCCGTCTCTCTTTACACTCAATAGTAAAAATCACTTGCATGGTAGGGGAAAAATGAACTCACCACTCTCTCTAGTCCAAGAACTACGCGGAATTCGCGGAGGGCCCAAACAGGTGCAATCTGACCTTGAAGGTCTGCTGACACAAATCGAGGAAGCCCGCCGGGAATGGCAAGCAGAGATGGAACAGGCGCAGCAGATCTTCCGCGATCTGCTGGCGACGATTTCCGAGCTGTCAGGAGTCGAGCTCCCTGCCATGGCGATCGATGATCAAAGAGAGGGCAACACTTCGCTGAGAATCGGATTCAAGACCCTGAAGGATCGGATCCGGAACGACCTGGAATCCTATTCTGCTGCGGCCGCCGCCGAGGTGGGCAAGACCGCCCACACCCAGGGGAAAACAATTCTGGAACCTCTCCGCAAGGAAATGGATGAGCAACTGGACAGCTTGACGGAAGAGTTTCGGGCCAAAATGCAGCAGCGTCTTGCGTCGGGACAGGATGAGGTAGCAGCCCAGGCACGGGCTAACGCGGAAGAAATTGTGCAAACTAAAATGAGCGAATTCGGCGAATGGCTCAAGTTCATGAGCGAAGCTGCGACGAAATCCGTGCCGGAAAAAGTTGAAAAGGCCGTGGAGCCCCACATCCGGGAAGTCTCCGATAGGCTTAAAGCTTCCTTCCAACAGCAACTCCATTTTGTGCTTCAAGACCAGGAAAAGTCCTTCCATGAGAAGGCTCGCGAGTTGCATGGCGAAATCGAAGCGCAAATCAACAAACTGGGAGAAGAGACCCGGCAAGCAAGCCAGCAACAGGCCGAAAAGGCAGCCCAAGCCCTCAACGACCGCCTTGAGAGCTTGGCCGATGAGGCGGTTAAAAAACTGGATGCCAAGGCCGAAGCGGGCGTTGAAAGGAACCTCGGACACTTCCGGCAGCGGATGGGTGAGTTGACATCGTCAGCAGGAGACAGCTTGCGCGCTTTTGCCGACCAGCAGGCGGATACTCTCCGGCAAAAACTCCAGGAAGTGACGCAGGAACTCCAGCAGAAGAGTACTGCCGATATTTCCGCCAACATCGATAAGATTACCAAGGAAACCCTGGACGCCTCGCTCCAGCACCTGCGCGGACAAATGGAGAGTTCGCTCGAAGCTTCCAAGGGCGAACTGAAGGCCAACCTGGAAACTCATATGCAAACGGTAAGACAACAAATGAACGACATGGGGCAATCCACCCGCGATTCATTTGCTCATGAAGTCACGGAACTCTCCGAGAAACTCAAGACGCTCAGCGCGAGCCTGGAAGCTGCAGAAAATGAGCACCTGGCCGCGGCCAAGGAAAACCTTGCGCAGATGACGCAGACGTCGCTCGATTCGGTTGCCGCCAGCCTGAAGCAAACCATTGAGAGTGAAGTTGGAAAGGTCCAAAATACACTTCAGGAATTCCAGGGCAAACTCTCAGCCGACAATGAGCAGCACTTCCGCGAAGCCATGGACGCGCGGCTGAAGGAGGGGCTTGCGCAGCTTCAGGCCAAAGCGCAGCAAACGGCCGTGCAGGCGGCAGCGGAAGTTCAGGCCAGTTCGGATCAAGTAATCCACGGGCTCACCGAGACGGTCAACAAGGAAGTCAACACGGCAACCTCCTTGCTGAAAGACTGGGCGCGCCAGACCACCGCATGGGCGGAATCGACCATCAAGAATTCGCTTGAAACCTATCGCGGTGAAATCGCTCAACTGAGTAGCAGCGTGCTGGAGCGGCAGCGCCAGACGATCCACGAAAGCTTCGGGGATCTTCAAGACCGTTTGGAGCAGGCGGCCTCGATCCTGGGAAATCTTAACGGGAAACAGCCGGAAGAAACCAACAATGAAGCCGCCTAGGAAACCGGCGGAAAAAATTAAGAACAGCTTTCAATCCCTTTTTGAGGCGACTCCCCGGAAGACGAAGACCCGGCTTCCGGGGACGCTGGCCTGAAATTCCCAATTTCAGCGTTCCTTTAAATCCACTCCTGTCATACAATGGCGCCTGCCGTTTGAATGCTTCGTGTGCGGGGCTCCGCCTGAATCATCCGGGGACCCGTCCCAGGCGTCCCGAACCTCAGGTTGCGCGATTCGGGAGTCCCGCCGGCAAATCAACCAGTAAGAGGGTTTCGCAGTCTGGAAAACCGGCAAAGCATCGTACCGGAATTCCGCTGCAGAGAGGCAAGGTAAGGATGAGCAACGTGGGCCGAAGGGATTTTTTGGCAATATTGGGCGCTGGACTGGGAGCAACAGTTCTACCCCAGGACGCTGCCGCCGCCGCTCCAACCACCCAGCTTCGGGATGCGACCTCCGAGAGCGTTGCCGCAGAAGCCGAAGATCGCGCCGCCGCGATTGATTTCCGTTATACGCCGCTTGCATGGCAGACCGCATACGGCTTCCCTGACGATCACCATAAGAGCCTGATCGGCGAACTGGGCGAACTGCGCTACGGAAACCCGGGCCGCGGCTATCCGAACGACTACTTCCCAGAGGTCGTGGAATTTTCTCTGCTCGGCATGGAGGCCGACAAGGTAGCCAGCCAGCAGTTGGAGGCCCCCGGCGTACCCATCGTCCACACACGGATCGACCGTCCGGAAGCCTATATTGAACTGACCACCTTCGCAACCAACGAACCTGCGGAAGGACGCGTCGATAATGTGATCATGGAAGTCCGCCCACGGACACAAAAGGAACTCCATGTGACCCCGCTACTAAAAATAAGAACCGGGCGAGAATTGAAAGTCACCCGGGGAACCAATACCACCACCGTCAGCTTCGGCGAGCCAGGCTCATTATTCGTCGCCATGAACTCGCCGATCCACGGCAGTGGAAAAACAGGGACTGGGTTTAACGTGACGTTGAAGGATGGAATTTCAAGCGGCGACCGCCCCTTAATGTGCTTTTTCCGCTTTCCGCAGCAGGGCCAAGGGCTTGAAAAACTTGCGGATGGGATGACAAAGCCCCAGGAACTCCTGGCCTCCGCTCGCAACTATTGGCAGTCATGGACCCCTTATGGGGGCAAAGTTTCCTTCAATCTCCCGGACCGCTATGGACAATTTCTGGTGTCCTGCGCGCGCAACATCCAGCAGGCGCGGGAAGTTCGCGACGGGAAGCTGACGTTCCAGGTGGGGCCCACGGTCTACCGGGGACTCTGGATCGTGGACGGCAATTTTATTTTGGAAGCTGCCCGATACCTGGGTTACGACGCCGACGCGCAACAAGGTCTGGAAACCGAGTGGTCGCGGCAGGTGCCCGAAGGCGGAATCTTTGCCAGTGCCGGACACGAGCACTGGAAGGATACCGGCATCGCCATGTTCACCATGGTCCGGCAGGCTGAGCTTGCCCAGGACTGGAGCTACTTCCGCAAAATGAAGCCCCATGTTCTGCAGGCGATTAACTTCTTAAAGAATCTTCGGGACCGGGCAATGAAAGGTAACAGCATTAACGGGAAGTATGGCCTGCTGCCGCCCGGGTTTGGCGACGGAGGACTGGGAGGCATTGAGTTCGAATTGACCAACACCGTGTGGGTGCTGGCAGGATTAAGAGCAGTAACGCGCGCCGCCAACCGCCTCAATCTTTCAGGGTTCGAATCCGCAACGCGGTTCTACCACGAGCTGCGCAGTTCCTTCTTCGCGGCAGCCCCCAAGGAAATGCGGCGCTACCCGACGGGCTTCGAATACCTGCCGATGCTGATGAAAGAAGATCCGGCGTGGTCTCTACCGGATCCATGGGACCGGCCTCTGCCGCAAACGGGCCAGTGGGCGCTTTCCCACGCCATTTATCCCGGTTTGGTTTTCAGCAAGCAGGATCCCATCGTGCAAGGACACATTCACCTGATGCAGGCCTGCACACAGGAGGATGTGCCGGCGGAAACCGGGTGGCTGCACCACGGCGGCTTATGGACCTACAACGCTCCTTTTGTCGCACACGTTTACTTGTGGGCCGGCCTGAAAGATTGGGGACGCCTCACCTTCAACGGCTTTCTGAACCACGCGAGCCCGCTTTACTGCTGGCGCGAGGAGCAGCCGTTGCGCGGCTCTCTGGTGGCCCACTATGTTGGCGACATGCCGCACAACTGGGCCAGCGCCGAGTGCGTTCTCTATCTGCGGCACATGCTGGCGCTGGAGGATGATGAAGACCTGCGGCTGCTGGCGGGCATCGGAGATTTCGAGCTCATCGGCCAGGATCCCTACCGTCTCGAGGAATCCCCCACAAGGTTTGGCAGGGTCAGCCTGGCGCTGGAACCCCTGGACCGGAACAAGGGATGGCGGCTGAAATTCAAGCGGGGTTCGGGTCCCGCGCCCGCCACCGTCCACCTGCCGGCGAATCTCGGAGAGCGATTTCACTTTGCGGGAATTGAAAACGCCAAGGCGAGCCGCAAGGGGAACATCATCCTGGTGACGCCGGAAGCAACCGCCTGGACGGCAACCTGGAAAGCGTAACAGCGCGGAAGGCCGGCCGGGCATTGTCAAACGTGAAGGCTTCGCCGGGTTGCAGAGGCTGGCGTTGTTCCAGACGCGCCCAAGTTCAGGCAAATTCAGAAAAGTCCGCCCAGGTTGAGAACGACCACTGCAAGAAGGGTAAAAACCACGGCGCTGGTCAGAATCCGCTTTGTCCTGGCGGACGTCGACTTCCACTCGCCTGACAGGACGCCCAGGGTATTCGCCGATAGAATCTGCGCGGCAATAAATAACGTGAAGCCGACCGAAGTTCCATACTTGCCCACAAGGGTGGCGCCGACGCCATAGCCGACAATGCCCCCAAGCCAAAGAAAAGCCATCGTCAAACTCAGCGCCGTTTCTCGGAGCGATCCCGCCGCGCCAAAGGCCCCCCAGGTTCGGTTCCTCGACAGAAGATAAAGACAATAAAGCAAATTGGGAATAAAGCCCGCGCCGAAGATCAGCGCCCAGACGGCATAGGGAGCCGCCAGGGCATTCGCGCCCAGCGCCGAGCTGCGCCCAACCAGAGGGCCGCTGAAGGCGAAGCCCAGGTTCCAGGCCGAACCCACAATGCCCGTGAAAATGCAGATTCCAAGTCCCACGGCAAAACTGTAGTTGATTCCGCTTTGTTCCGGGCCACGCGAAGGCTGTTCGAGCTCGCGCCGGCGGCCGGCTTTGCCGAAGAAATAAAGTCCCAGGACAAGGATGGGAATGCCGGCGAGCAACAAAATACCCCTCGGCTGAAACAGCCCCGCCGGGTCAAGCGCCAGCAGAGGAATCAGGGAACCCGAAAGGCACGCAAGGCCCGAAACCACGGCAAAGGCAAGCGCCATGCCCACAGCGCTGATCCCGATCCCAAAAGTTGTTTGCGTGATGCCCCAAACAAACCCAAAGGCCAGGGGATAGATCAACACATGGCGGGGAACCTGGCGGTAGAGTTCTCCCAGGTGAGGAACAAAGCCGATGGCCAAAAGCCAGGGCAAGACCACCAGTGCGGCAATCGAGAAAACCAGCCAGGTGTTTTCCCAACGCCAGCATCGCGTGCGCTTCATGGGCAGCGCAAAGCTGCCGTTCAGCGCACCGCCGAGAAAGATAATCGCCATCCCAA
>CAYWMN010000027.1:0-24084 GCA_964459065.1 uncultured Acidobacteriota bacterium
GCTTCAGGGGAGCGTGGGCGATGTCGTATCCCGTATCAAACAAGTAGGGATAAGCGTTGGACTTGAAGATGTCGTCTTCAGGCGGAGGATCGTAGGGAGAATGGGGTTCGAGGAAATGCACGTAAAGGAAAAACGGCTGCGATTGGTGCCGGTCCAGCCAGGAAAGCACCCTCCTTGTGGTTCCCGGAGCCGTCAGGTCACTGCGGCCCGTGCGTTCGGTGATGTTGACGTCCTGCGCGCTGCCCTGGCCCTGGTAGTACTCGTCAAAGCCTCGGCCCGTCAGCCCCCTGCCGGCCAAACCATTGTTAACAAAGGCCGCTGTATAGTAACCATGGTATTTGAAGTCGGGCGCCATCATGGGGGTCTCTTTGTCAATCAGCGGCATCCCCGGCCGCCAGAACAGCGTCACCCCATGGCGGGATGGGTAAAGCGAGGTGTGCAGCGACCCAAAAGAAGGCGAGGTCCACGACGCCACCGTGAAAAAATGCGAAAATCGGACTCCGCGCTCCGCCAGCCGGTCGATATTCGGACTCGTCTCACGGGGGTTGCCATAGCAATGCAACTGATCAGCCCGGAGCTGATCCAAGACCAATAAAACAACATTCATTTTAGGCGCTTGCGGGGCCCCGGCCGCCAGCGGCTCGAACCCCATCAAGACCACCAAAACACAAGCGCTTATTATCACCGTCGTGGGCAATCTGCTGATCAGCATAACCCTCTCCTTAATTTCCGGAGTCCACTCTGTTTCGAGGCCGATGAGTACCATACTCCCGGCGCTTCCTGATTGCAACGGCAGAGCTTTCTCACTGGCGGCGACGCCCCCAAGGCTAAAGCGCGAAGGAGAAAGGCATTCCCTAAGCATAAAGCACCGCCAGCGAACCTGACGCGACCAAGATACATCTAAATAAAGTGAACAAGGCCGAGGCGACAAGGGCAGCCCCGGCGGAAAGGAGTGCTAAGGCCATGAAAACTAATTTAAGAAAAGCTTTGTTACCAATAATTTTCACCGGCCTTTTGGTCACTTTACCTATGTTCGCGTTTGGGGACGTCCGAACTCCCGGTTGGGTAGATCCGCCCAATCCGAGCACGTCTATCGGACAACAGGTACGGCATCAGCTGTTAATGCTGCCATACTATGGGGTCTTTGATAACCTGGAGTACAAGGTGGAGGGACACCACGTGGAGCTTCTGGGACAGGTTATTGATCCCACAACTAAATCCTCGGCAGGGAATGTCGTGAAGGACATCAAGGGGGTAACAAGCGTCACCAACAAGATCAAGGTCCTTCCCCTTTTCAGCAGCGATTGGCAAATTCGCCTTGCAGAGTACCGTGCAGTGTTCGGACATTCAGGCCTGTATCGTTACGCGATGGGGGCCCATCCGTCTATCCACATTATTGTGGACAACGGAGACGTGACGCTGGTCGGTGTCGTTTCCAACAAAATGGATAAAGAGATTGCCGGCATTGAGGCGAACATGGTGCCAGGAGTATTCTCCGTGACCAACAATCTACGCGTTGGGTAACGGAATCTTACCGACGGGGGCGGCGCGCGCCGCCTCCGCCCATCTCCCAAATCAAATCGATAATCCCAATCTTTTTCCCAATTTGTAAATCTCCTGGGCAAAGCAGCCCGAATCCCTCATGCCGGCAACCACCTGAAAAGTAAACCAATTTTGGCGCGACCATTGATGGCAAGGTCCATGAGCCCTTAACAATGACGGCTGAAAGCCAGGTGCGCCATTCTATTCGCCTGACCACGATAAGGTCGTTAGGGGTTCCCCAACAAACCATCGATGACATAGCTCAAACATAAGAGAGCACTTAGCACAAGCCCAGGCCATGCAAAACGTCATATAAAGGCAACGGGCGGCACTGCCGAAAATAGCCTCATAAGACTTACAGCGGATCGCCTGGCAAAACTGCCCGCCACCTGGAAGGGTCGGACTCAGCAAAGTGGCTTCGGGCGTGTCGGGAAATTTTGTCTGAATTCTCAAAAAAAGGGAAACCTGTGTCTTGAGATAACCGTCTATGTTAGAGACAACCATGAAGAATTTTACTTTTTTCTTATTCTCGATCTTCGTTGCAGCAACTCTCGCGCCCGCGCCGGGAATGGCCACTCCCAGGTCAGGCGCAACAGCTCAAGCCGTAAAACCCATTGGCAGGGTAACGGCAATCCAACCAGGCCAATTAACCTTGCATACAGATGCCGGACCCCAATTGACCGTCAAGATTCCAGACGGGGTCTTTGTGCTGCGCGTGCCTCCTGGCGCAAAGAGCCTGGCAGGCGCAACCGGGATTACGGTGGGCGACATCAGCGTGGGTGACCGCGTCCTGATCCTCGGGCCCGTCTCGGCCGATAAGAAATCCGTTCTGGCGCACCGCATCATCGTCATGAGCAAGAGCGCACTGGCCGAAGCCCACAAGAAGGAACAGCTTGAATGGCAGCAGCACGGTATCGGTGGAATCGTAAAGTCCCTGGACCCGGCATCCCGCAAAATCGTCATTGCAGTTCCCAACTTTCCGCCGAAGCCGGGAAACCCAACGCATCAGGTAACCCTCAGCCTGAATCCTCATGCTGAACTGTTGCGCTACGCTCCGGATTCGATCAAGTTCAGCGATGCAAAGCCGAGCACCTTTGGAGCCATCAGGGTTGGAGACCAGGTTCGGGCGCTGGGCGATAAAAGCCCCAATGGAAGCGAATTCACCGCGGAGAAACTCGTATCGGGTACATTCCGCAATATCGGGGGCACCGTAATTTCAGTTAATGCAACCCAAGACACGATTACGGTGAAAGATTTGGCGACCGGCAAGCCTCTGCTGGTGCGGGTCAATGCCGATTCGCAATTGCATCAGCTTCCGCAGAGGCTCGCTGTGGAGATCGCAAGGTTTAATGGCGGGGCAACAGCCGCCAGGGAAACTTCCGGCCCGCATGCAAGCGCTGCGAACGGTCGCCGGGAGCACGGCGAAGGGTTCGGCAGACAACAAGGCGAAGCGCCGGGGAGCTTCCAGCAGATGCTCGCAAAAACTCCGATGCTCGCTCTCAACGAATTGAAGACCGGCGAACCGCTGATTGTTGTCAGCACGGCTGGAGCGAAACCGGCCGAGGTGACGGCCATTGCCGTTTTGTCAGGTGTAGAACCAATCCTGCGGGCGCAGCCGAAAGGCAGCCGCAAAGTGGAGTTGGGTCCTTGGAACATGAGCATGGGTAGCGGAGGGGGAGAGGAAACCGGACCTTAAGGAAGGTTTCCAGCAATGCAGGGGAGGCGCGTGTTGACAGCGCTTCCCCTGCGGGCCGGAAATCAATGAATCCGGTCCCAGCGGCAACCCGTTGCCTACCCCCCTTAAAGAACCCAACCCGGAAAGATTGTGGAGGATTGCAGGATGAAAGACTTGCTTAAGAAGCTTCAACGAAGGGTCCCGGCGTTGCTGGTGGCGGTAGGCTGTGCCGCGGCGCTTTTTGCGCAGACGGGACGAGTCAGCTTGAGCGGGCAAATTACGGACCCATCCGGTGCGGCGATCCCGGCCGCCACTGTCCTGGTCACGGGTCCGGGTGGAACCTCGGTGGGCGCCCAGACCGACAACCAAGGCCGTTATGTTGTCCGCAATCTTGCGGCGGGCACCTACACCGTGGAAATCACCGCCAAAGGTTTTGCGGCCTTCACGAAGACAAACGTCAAGGTCACGCCCGAAAAGGCGCAAACCTTGAACGCTCAACTTGCCGTAACGCTCGAAAAGCAGGAAGTCAACGTCGAAAGCGAATCAGAGCGGATTAGCGTCAACCCGGAGAGCAACGTGAGCGCCTTGGTGCTGAAAGGCAACGCGCTGAAGTCGCTTTCCGACGATCCCGATGAATTGGCGGATGAACTCCAGGCGCTGGCCGGGCCTGCGGCGGGGCCGAACGGAGGCCAAATCTACATTGACGGCTTTCAGGGCGGGCAACTTCCCCCTAAGGATGCCATCCTGGAAGTGAGGGTGAACCAAAATCCCTTTTCAGCGCAATACCACAGCCTCGGCTACGGCCGCATTGAAATTACCACCAAGCCCGGCTATCAGAAGTTTCATGGCCGCGTTTTTGCCTTTGGCAATGATTCGGCCTTCAACTCCCGGAATCCCTTCGCGTCTGAAATTCCCGGTTATCACTCTGTCTTTTACTCCGGGAATGTCGGCGGCCCGATCGGGAAGAAGGCTTCCTTCTTCGTCGATGTGTACCGGAGAGATATCCAGGATGCCTCCGTCATCAATGCCGTCGTCCTGGATCAGAACCTCAACCAGACACCCTTCAACCAGGCGGTTCTCAGTCCTCGAACGCGAACGGCCGTGCGGCCGCGGATGGATTTCCAGCTCAGCAACAACAATGTTCTCGCGATCAGTTACCAGTACTGGAAAAATACCCGGAACAACTCCGGCATCGGCCAGTTCGATCTGCCCTCGCAGGCTTACGACTCCACCGGACAGGAAAACGCCATCCAGGCGAATGACACGCAAGTCATAAGTTCCAGGACCGTGACCCAAACCCGCTTCCGGTATGAACATCAAACCAGCAGCCAACTACCACAGAGTCTGGTCCCGGCGGTGAGTGTTTTGGGCGCCTTCACATCCGGTGGAAGTTCCGCAGGAAACGCCATGGTGACCGAAGACGACTACGAGTTCCACAGCGTGACTTCCATGAGCCTCGGCAAGCACAACCTGACCTTTGGCGCACGGCTGATCGACGTCAATCAATCACAAAACACCACCGGCGGTTACAACGGAACGTTTACCTTTGATTCGCTTAACGCCTATCAGATTACCGAGCAGGGTCTCGCTCAGAACTTAACCCCCGCGCAAATTCTGGCCAACGGAGGCGGAGCCAGGCAGTTCGTCATTACGGCCGGGAATCCCGCCGCTGGAACCAATCTGGTTTACGTTGAGCCTTTTTTCGAGGACAACTGGCGCATCCGTCAGAACTTATCGCTCACCCTCGGTTTGCGCTTTGAAACCCAGAACCATCTCAGCAACCGTAACAACTGGGCTCCCAGGCTGGGATTTGCCTGGGGGATCGGTGGTGGGGGCGGGAAAGCCCCTAAGACCGTCTTGCGAGGAGGGTTCGGACTTTTCTACGACCACTTCACGGAAGGCTCGGTGCTTCAGGCCGATCAGCTGAATGGGATTAATCAGCAGCGTTACGTGGTGAACTCGCCCGATTTCTTTCCACCGGCAATTCCTCCGATCGATACCCTCTCAAGCTACGCCACCTATCCAACCATCTACCAGATCTCCCCGAACATGCGTTCGCCGTATACCCTCGAGTCGGCCATCGGGCTGGAGAGGCAGATAACCAGCAAGATCACGACGTCCGTGACCTACATTTACACCCACGGCGTCCACCAGTATTTGACTCGCAACATCAATGCGCCCCTGCCCGGGACCTTTGATCCCGCCGATCCCACGAGCGGCGTAAGGCCTTTGGGAGATATCGGAAACATCTATCAGTACGAGGCGACCGGCCTGTTCAATGAGAACCAGTTGATCGCCAACTTCAACATCCGCCTGGCTCCCATACAGATTTTCGGTTATTACACGCTCAGCTACGCCAACACCAACACCAACGGGATTAGCAGCTTCCCCATGAACCAGTACAACATCGCCCAGGATTACGGGCCGGCTGCCTTCGCCACGCGAAACCGTTTCTTTTTGGGCGGTTCGATGGGCTTGCCCTACGGAATTAGCTTCAGCCCCTTTATGGTCGTCACGAGCGGCCGGCCCTATAACGTCACGATCGGCAACGACATAAACGGCGACTCCATTTTCAACGACCGTCCCGCGTTTGCTGCGGCCGGCGCAACCGGTCCCAATATCGTGGCCACTCGGTTTGGAATCTTCAATATTGATCCGGCTGCCGGCACACCCGTGATCCCATTTGACTATTTGACCGGCCCGGGACGGTTTTCGATGAACGCACGCCTATCCAAGACTTTCGGCTTCGGCAAAGAAGTCGAAGGCGGTGGCGGAGGAGGAGGGCATCGCCATCGTCGCGGCGGACTTGGCGGGCGCGGACTGAGCGGCAGCAGTGGCAGTGGCTTCTGGCACCGGGGACAATCCGTCAACAGGCGCTATCAGTTGGAAATGGGCGTCATGGTACGCAATGTCTTCAACAAAGTGAACCTCGGGACGCCGGTTGGCAACCTTAGCTCGCCCATTTTTGGCCAGTCGAATTCCCTTGCGGGCGGGTTCTTTGGCAGCCAGTCCGCCAACCGCAGCATCAACCTGTTTATGAGGTTCAACTTCTAAAATCCACCAGCGGCCTATGGGTTCGCCTTCCAGGGAACGACGGCCGGCCGGCTCATCCGCTGCAGAACGGCATTCAATTTTGCCAAATCCTCGGTCTTAATCTTGAGCCAGAGGACCATTGTCGACTGCATCACCTTCAAATTTTGGTGAAACGCTGTTAGTGCGTCCGGCGTGGGAGCCGCGTCGGCGCTTTCAATAGCATGCTCGAGTTTCCCGAAGGCTCCCTTCAAGTAGCGAAGGCTCGCACGGTCACGAGAAGGCCCAAACTCACCTGAAAAGTCCGGGTTGGAAGGGGGAACAGGACCAAGCACCGCCGGCATCCGGCGCTCAATGGCCTCGAGGGCGCTTTTCAGCTTCGGGTGGTTCTCCGCCTCCGGCTGAAGCCGCTCCAGGCGTTTCTGCAGCGCCTGGGCATCCACGAGGGCTTGGGAGACTTGAGCGCGCACACCAACAATTTGCCGTGTCACATCGAATTGTTCTTTAAGGTCCGCAAGAGACACTTTCACTCTCGGGTCCATCGCCACCGCGAGGGGCTGAGAATAAGTCTTCCCGTCGACAATCAGCTTCGCCGTATATTGGCCGGGCACGGCCCATAACCCGGACTTCGCCCAAAGGTCAAAGCCGGTGGGAATAGTCGCATGGGGGTAGAGCAAATCCCACACAAAGCGGTGCATCCCCGGCTTGGCCGAAGGCAATTGCTTCTGGCGTACCCAGGAAGCCGCCACCTGGAGCTTGGCAGCGTTCACTCTCTTCACTTTTTCGGAACTTGAAAAACGGCGGACCAGATTGCCGGCGGGATCGTCAATTTCAAGCACCACGGGCCCGGCCGGTTTGGATTTCAGGTAGTAATCAAGAATCGCTCCCGTGGGCGGATTCTGCCCGGCAGGCTCATCGTGCGGAAGCGGCGTGCCCTCGTCAGTGCCGGAACGAATGCGGTAGGCTTTTGCGGGCCTGAAAAGCCAGGCATTCGAGGAAGCCACTTGCGCATCCAACTGCCGCAGTGGGGCAAGATCGTCAAGAACCCAGATGGAACGTCCATGGGTGGCTGCCACCAGGTCATCGCCCTGCACCCTGAGGTCGCGCACCGAAGCGCACGGAAGATTCAACTGCAAAGACTGCCAGTGATTGCCGTCATCAAAAGAGACGTAAACCCCCGTTTCCGTCCCGGCATAGAGCAAGCCTTTGCGCACGGGATCTTCGCGAACAACCCGAACGAAACTGCCTATGGGGATTCCACGGCTGATCTGCTGCCAGGTCTTGCCGCCGTTGCGGGTACGGTAAATGTAGGGCCGAAAATCGTCCAACCGGTGCCGGTCCACGGCGGCATAAGCCGTCTCTGCGTCAAAGGGTGAAGCTTCCATCATGCTGATCTTGCTCCAGGCCGTCAGGCCCGGAGGAGTGACGTTGCGCCACGTTCTTCCGCCGTTGTTGGTCAGTTGAATAAGTCCATCGTCGGTGCCGGCCCAGATTGTCCCCGCCGCAAGCGGTGAGGGCGCAATCGTATAAACTACGCCGCGACGGTTTCCGCCGGCCGTGTCGGCCGCCGTCGCAGGGTCGAGGTTGGGCGGGATGCCGGGGTTCGAACGCGTCAGGTCCGGACTCACAATCCGCCAGGTTTGCCCGCCGTTGGTGGTGCGAAAAATCACCTGGGAACCAAAGTAGAGCGCGTGCGGGTCGGCAGCAGAAAAGACCAGCGGTAACGTCCAGGTGTAGCGATAGACGCCCGGATGCGCCAGGATGGGCGAGATGTCCTGGTCTTGATCGTTGAGGAGATTGAAGCGTGTGACGGTGGTTCCATCCGAACCTCCGTACAGGATCTCGGGATTGAGCGGATCGGGCGCAAGATATTCACTTTCACCGCCCACGTCAATCGGCCGCCAGGAATGACTGTTGATGCCAAGGTAGAGGCTGCGGCTGATGATGGCCACGGAACCCGAGTCCTGCTGCGAGCCATAAATCCAGTACGGAAAGCGGTCATCTGTGCTGATATGGTAAAGCTGCGCAGTCGGCTGATTGTACCAGGAGCTCCACGTTCGCCCGCCGTTCACCGTGACCACCACTCCCTGGTCGCTCGAAATAATCATGCGGTTGGAGTCATCGGGCGCGATCCAGAGGCTGTGGTAATCATCGCCGCCCGGCGAGGCCTTCAGGACGGTGAAGGTTTTCCCGCCGTCCTGCGACCGGTAAAGCGCCGTATTGGCCACATAAACGACGTTTGGGTCCTTCGGGTCAACTGTCACCCCGCCAAAGTACCATCCCCTCCCCCAGAGACGCGTTTCGCCGTTCACGCACCGCCACGTCTTACCTCCGTTGTCGGACCGGTACAAGCCGCCTTTTTTTGCGTCGACGATGAGATAGATTCGGTTCGGATTGCCGGGAGCAAAGGCAATCCCGATACGGCCCAGACCTTCCGACGGCAGGCCGTGGCCCGTAAGGTGCTTCCAGGTGTTTCCATCATCCGTGGATTCATACAGTCCGCTGCCCGGTCCATTGGAAGGAGGGTAAACGCTCCAGGGCGGGCGGCGAGTCTGCCACAGCGCGGCATAGAGCGTGTGCGAATTGGCAGGATCAAAAGCCAGGTCGATGGCTCCGGTATCGTCATTTTTGAATAAGACTTTCTTCCAGGTCTTGCCGCCGTCCGTGGTACGGAACACCCCGCGCTGAGGATTTGAACCGTAGGCATGCCCTAAAGCCGCGACAAAAACGATATTCGAATTGCGGGGATCAATCAAAACCCGCCCGATCTGCTGCGTGTTCCGGAGCCCGATGTGCATCCAGGTGCGGCCGCCATCCGTGGACTTGTACAGGCCGTTTCCATACGAAATGTCGGAACGCATGTCCGCCTCTCCCGTGCCGACATAGATCACATTGGGATCAGAGGGCGCCACCGCGATGGCGCCAATGGAAGCGATGGGCTCATGGTCAAAAATCGGTTTCCACACGCGCCCGGCGTCGGTTGATTTCCAGACTCCGCCGTCGACGGCGCCGAAATAGAATACATCCGGCTTGCCCGGAACGCCGACCGCCGTGAGCGCGCGTCCGCCGCGAAAAGGTCCCACCAGCCGCCAGCGCATGCCGTTGAACAGGCGCGGGTTGAACGGCTGCGCCATCAGGACTTTTGCCGGAAGTCCGGCAAACATCATATAAAAGGCCCACCCGATTAAGGCCAGCGGTTGCAGACGTTTCTGAAACACCACGATCCGATTGCTCCTCTGCGTAAATTGGACTTGGTTCGATGCACCAGTATATTCGTTTCGACTTAACGAATTCAAAACCTTGCCTTCTGTCACCTCGTTGGGTAAGATACGTCCGGGAATTCACTCTCTTATGATTCAACTCCACTGGGAATTCGGTCCATGGCCGTTTGCCGGAATTGGATTCGGCCTCTGGTTTTTCTATCGGGGGCTTCGCCTCTACCGCAAGACGCTGCTGGTAGCGGATACGCCGGCGACTCCGATCCGCAGCATTGCGATGGGATTGGCGCAGGTCCAGGGCCTCGCCAAAGGGGAGGGAGCCTTTCCCAGTCCGGTCAGCGGAACTCCCTGCTACGCCTTCAAGGTGGAGATTCAACGCTGGAAAAGCAACAGCAATGGCGGAGAGTGGAACCATTACCGAACCGACGTGAACGGCACTCAATTTTACCTTGAGGACTCCAGCGGCCGCGTTCAGGTTGACCCTCGCGGCGCCGAATTCGATGTGCCTCTCAATTGCCGTCGCACGGTCCCGGACTCCACGACGGGTTCGTGGTTTGACAAAGAGGCTGACATGCCTTCTGCTGACGCCTATAAGGCAATGGCGAACACCGGGCCGGCATTTCGGTCAGAGATGGACCTGCAGGAATACGCTGCGGGAATGGGTGGAATGGATGAACGTTTTCGCTTCAGGGAATATTGCATCATCCCGGACAATCAATATGATGTCCTGGGAACCTGTAGGGAGAACCCCAATCCCAGCGGGCCTAATGACCGCAATCTGATCACTAAAGACCTGCATGAGCGAACGTTTCTGATATCTTCAAAAGCAGCACAGAAACTGGAAAGCAGCATGCGCTGGAAGTCCGCGCTGATGGTCTGGGGCGGCATCGCTCTCGTAACCATTGGCGCCATGATGTTATTCGGGCTATTCTAAGCCTCCGCCGAAAGGAGATGAAATATGGGGATCTCTTTGATCGTCATCCTGGTGTTTGTCCTGGTCTTTGTCGCCCTGGTGTTCTACGCGGTCAGCATTTACAACAGCCTGGTGCGGCTCAAGAACGATATCGATAAGGCCTGGGCCAATATCGACGTTCTCCTCAAGGAACGTCATGACGAACTGCCCAAGCTGATTGCAACCTGCAAAGGGTACATGCAATACGAACAAAAGACCTTTGAGGCGGTCACCGAGGCTCGCAGCGCCTATCAGAAAGCCACCACCGTGCCGGAAAAAGCCCAGGCGGACAACATGGTTACCGGCGCGCTCAAGAGCTTGTTTGCGGTGGCGGAAAACTATCCGGACCTGAAGGCCAACAACAACTTCATGCAACTCCAGCAGCGCATCACAGAACTTGAGGAACGGATTGCCGACCGCCGTGAATTTTTCAATGACAGCGTCAATATTTACAACATCCGCATCCAGCAGGTGCCCGACGTCTTCATGGCCGGCCTGATGAACCTCCAGCGGCGCGACCTGTTCAAAACCGCCGAAGCTGACCGCCAGGATGTGAAAGTGAGTTTCGCGTAAAGGCCCCGGAGGTCCTGGGACGCCTTTCCCCGCAATCCGGGAGATCGACACGTCAACGCCCGCCCAGGGTGGCCCCCGCAATTCCTACCGCCCTTGGCGCGCGCCGTTGCCGCCCATCACCATCAGCGAACTGCCAAAGGGCAAAGGCAATGCTCCCCAGGTCTTCTGCTCAATTCGCGACAACCCTTGCAGCAGCGCGTTGACCCGGCGAGGAGGAACCACAGGGGGGGTCGGCTCTGTGCGCAGCACCTGTTCGGCCGCCCGCGCCGCCAGCTTGGCCGGGAACGTCCAGTGGAAAAAGTATTTCTCCATCCGGATATCGAGTCCTGCCTGATTTGCCAATTCACGGAAAGTTGACTTGGTGTAACGCTTTAGGTGATGGTTAAGAACGTCGTGATTTGTCCACAGCAGCATAAAGGCCGGAACGGTCACTAAAACAGATCCTCCCGGCGCCAGCATACCGAGCGCGTGCCGCAGCGCACCGACGGGGTCCGGCAAGTGCTCAATAACATCAAGTAACAGGATCAACGAGAAGGGTTCGGCCGGGTGAAAACTTTCATCAAAGGGACCAACGTAAATGCGCGACCGGTGCGCTCCGGCGCCGCTGAGCGCGGCTTCAGCCGGTTCAACTCCTTCAACTTCTCCAAACTGGGCCAACTGGTCAAAGAAAAGCCCGGCGCCGCATCCTACGTCCAGGATTCGCTTCCAACCCTGGGGCGGTTCGGTGGCACGCAAGGTGTCCAGGATAAACCGCTCGCGGGCACGCCACCACCAGTGCCGCTGGTACAGATCCCGGTAATGTTCAGCATAGTCGGTGCGCATCGCATGGTTCCATCAGGCCGGCCGGTGTCACCCACCTTCGCCGGCGGCCCTGCGGCGTCTCGCTGCGTCGTCCTCGGCGCCGACAATCTTGTCAACAATATAGATCGGGCGGGCCTTGATTTCCTCGTAGATGCGGCCGACGTACTCGCCGATAATTCCCAAGAAAAACAGGAGAACCCCTGAGAGAAAAGTAATGAGAAAGACCAGCGCGGTGAAACCTTTGGGAGACTGGCTGAGGAAGAACTTTGCGTAGAGGGAATAAATCGCGTAAAGCACCGAAAGCCCGATCGCAAACGCACCGAGCAACGTGGCGGCGCGAAGAGGCAGGATGGAAAAAGCAAAGATCCCATCCGAAGCCAGTTTCAGCAGCTTGACCAGGCTGTACTTGCTCTTGCCGGAGTGCCTTTCAGAGCGCTCAACCGGAACGCCCACCTGCCGAAAGCCAACCCATTTGCGGAGTCCGCGCAGGTAACGGTGGCGCTCCGGCATATCGCAAAGCTCGTCCACCACGCGGCGCGACATCAGGCCGAAATCACCGGCATCCAACGGCAGACGAATTTCCGCAAGCGTCGTTTGGATCCGGTAAAAAAGAAAGTAGCATGCCCGGAGCCACCAACTTTCTTTTCGGCTGGCCCGCGTGGCATAAACCACGTCGTAGCCTTCCCGGAATCGCTCGATAAAAACCGGGATCGACTCCGGCGGGTCTTGCAGGTCGCCATCCATCAGTACCACGGCGTCGCCTTGTACGTAGTCAAGCGCAGCGGTCAGCGCGGCCTGGTGACCAAAGTTTCGCGATAGAGAAATCACGGTAATACGCGGGTCATCATGGCAGGCTTTCTCCAGAATCTCCAGCGTCCGGTCCGTACTCCCGTCGTCAACAAACAGCAGCTGATGCGGGCCGCCAGGGACCCGGTCCAGAACCGCTCGCGTCCGCCGCAGCAGTTCAGGCAAAACGCTCGCCTCGTTGTGGATGGGCACGGCGATGGAAAGCTGGAATGGCATGTTCATCATCTTCTCAACAGTCTTTTCAAATAGATCATATTCCGTTGAATGTCAATGTTCCGGGCTGACGTGAGGAATCCGACATGGTTTCACCGCGCTTTTCCGCGCGCCGATTTCGCATCGCTGGCCGGCGAGACAGGGTAAGGCAGCAATTTCGGTGGATGATCATCGGCATCCACCAGCCATGCATGCCGATTCTTGAAATACTTGATGAGTTCTTCATTCTTCGCGGGACCCATATCGCGAGCCCAGATGACTTTGGCCGAATTAAGGTCAGCCCGATTGTATACCCATTCGTGAAAAGAAATCTCGTGGTCAGGATTGTAGTGAACGATGACGAGCTGGCGGCCGGGAAGCCGTCTGAGCTTTTGCAGCATGGCGGCGCGCGCCTGATTGGATGGACACTCTGAACACCAAGTTGGCAGACCCGGTCCCGGCCACTCAGCAGGCAAGGGCAAGTGGAGCGGGCCAGCCGCGGCCCGCAGCGCGACAAGCAGAAGGCAGATTGCCGGGACCGCTCGCGTAATAAACAGGCCCACCGGCTTGCCGCCATACTGCCACTGGCGCAAGCGGCGCAGGGCAATCAACACCAGCGCCAGGATCGTGCAGGTGAGGGGAGCGATGTAATGAGGATGGAAGCCTATCGGCAGCATCGATCCCGCCATGACCACTCCGCACTCAATCAGAAGGAAGCGTGTTTCCCAACTCATATCCCGCCAGGAAAAACCGTAAGGAAGCGTTAGCGGCACCAACAGCAGGGGGAGCGCAAACACAAACCCCAGGTAAAAACTCCAGGCCTCAAGGCATTCCCGCAGCTCTCGCTTGGCAATCCCCAACGTCGTCCTGCAGTCCTGGTAAACGGTGATCACATGATCGACCAGAAAGGACCGGAACATCGCAAAATGGTAATCCGGCACCGGCCCCATCTTTTGCCAAGGGAAATAGGGGACGGGCTCATAATCGTGGACGTACACCAGATAGGGAGGCTCAAGGGGATTACCCGTGGTTCGCCAGAAGTAATAGCCCATCGCCCCCACGGCTATCGCCAGCACCAGCAGCAGCGGCGCCGCCACGCGTTTGAGTGCGCGACTGAACTGGCGGCCTTTCTTTTTGAAGAACCACCCCAGCAGCACCACAGCCACGGGGATGCCAAAAAAGAGCCCTTCGTAGGGACGGCTATTCGCAATGACGGCAAAGCCGATACCCATCAGCAGTGCGTCGCGAGGCCGTTCTTCCCTCATCAACCGCGGCAGCGCTCCCAGCACCAGCGCTCCCCCAATGGCCGCCACGGCTCCGCCCCAATAACTGTTGACCCAGTAATTAAAAGTTCCCAGCCGCATCACGGCCAGGAAGCCTCCCAGCAGCGCCCACTCCGCCGGCAGCCACCCCTGCAGCATCCAGCAGATAGCGCCGCACATCAAACCGCCGCTCAGCCAGACGCCCCAGAAGGGGTTTCCCCAGAGGACCTGACCCAGGGCCATGATCAAACCTTGGGCGGGATAAAACATGGTGGTGTAGGTCGGTTTCCAAAGGATGTAAAAACTCTCGAAGTGCACCCACATGGGGTTGGTAGGATTGGTCAGCCGTCCGTGGGCAAAGGTGTCGGCAAGCAAGAGGTAACCGTAATCGTCGTGCACGCCTGGGTGCGGAATCGGCAGGATGGGCAGCAGCGCCGCGCGCGCTGCAAGCGCCGCCAGCGCCACCACAAGGACGGAAAGGCTCTTGCGTTCCGACAGCCGGCTGAAGCCTCGCTCCAATGCTTCAAACCAGCGCGAACCAAGTTTCGGAACCGTGAAGGCCAGCACCGCGGCCAGCAGCGCCAGCCCGGCTTCAATACCCGTAAACACGAACACCCCGCTTGCGCCTGAAACGGGCGAGCGGGGCGTCGAAAACTCCGAGCCCCGGCTCGGCCCGCGCAACATCTGAAAAGCGCGATTATACGCGAGCCGACCGGTTTATTGGACCAATAAATTGTTGAAGCCGCCTTTTCGCGCGACGGTCCAAACCTTACATTTGTGATTGCAGGATTTCTCCAGGAAGGCGCTCCATCCGGTACTTTGGCGGCGGCATCGCTTCAGGCGCGCGCTTTCGCGCCGGGACGCCCCGGCCAGAAAGTCCGCTTTCCACTTGCATTCTTTCCATGCGAATGCCCAGTGTGCGCTCCAGTTGGAACAAGTCAGACCGCTGGTCCCTGGAGAAAAGCGTCGAGGCGACGCCGCGTTCGCCAGCGCGCCCGGTCCGTCCCACGCGATGGATAAAGTTCTCGGCAATGTCCGGCAGGTCATAGTTGATGACGTGGTTGATGTCCTGCACGTGAATGCCGCGGGAAGCCACGTCCGTGGCCACCAGAATGCGATACCGTCCCTTCTGGAACCCCGCAAGCGCTGCCGTCCGCTGCGATTGCGACCGGTCGCCATGGATCATGGCGGCTGCGAATCCGCAACGGTTCAGGCTCTTCGCCAGCCGCTCGGTGCCGCGCTTGGTGCGCGCAAACACCAGGCAACGGCCGTTCTCCTGGGCCAGCAGGCGCTGCAAAGCTTCCTGCTTGCGGCTGGGATCGACTTCCAGCGCCCGTACCTGCACGTTCTCGGAAGGTTTTGAAGTGGAACCAAACGAGAGTCGTACCGGGTTCTTCACATATTGATGGATAAAGCGCGCTGCCGAAGCTTCGAGCGTCGCGGAAAAGCACATGGTCTGCCGCTGGGCGGGCAGCGTGGCCACGATCCTCCGGATCGCCGGAAGGAATCCCATGTCCAGCATGCGGTCTGCTTCGTCAAGCACCAGCACCTGCAAGGCTTGGAAACTGATGAGCTTGCGCTCAAGAAAGTCTTCCAGCCGTCCGGGCGTCGCCACCACCAGCCGCGCGCCCCGCCGCAAGGCATTGAGTTGTTGCGCTTCCGCGAGTCCGCCCACCACCACGGCCGAACCCGGCAGCCGCTTGCCTCGCAGCTGTTCATACTGTGTTGCAACTTGCATGGCGAGTTCGCGCGTGGGGACCAGCACCAGCGCCACAATCCCGGGGGTCTTTTGCTTCTGCAAACGCTCCATCACCGGCACCAGGAACGCCAGCGTCTTGCCGGTTCCCGTCTGTGCGGTTGCGAGCACGTCCTTCTCTTCAAGCGCATGCGGGATTGCCGCGGCTTGCACCGGGGTCGGCGTCGTAAAGCCTGCCCGCGCAAGGCGCTCCTTGGTATAAGGTGAAATGGATAGTTCTGAAAAATTCTGCACTAGTGTTATCTTCTCTCTTTCTGGCTATAGCTGCTCACAGCGCGCACCTGATACTGCGATGCACGCAGGAACTGGCCCTGCCAGAGTCATTGATTTACGCTAAAAACATACGGAGAAAACTGAAGGCGGGAGTTATCGGATCTCGCTCTAAGTAAATCGGATCAGCCGCACCACACAACCGCGGTGTTAAGCGCATACACAGTATACCACAACGCACAACCTGGTGCGCCATCTGCCAAATATTTGGCACAGTCGCTCAGTCTGCCGTAGCGCCGGCCTTCAGGCCGGCATTTTGCAGCGCTACCAAAACCATCCGCCCGTGCCACAATTGAATGTTGACGCCCGCCGGTCACTCCGATAGAGTACCCAGCGTTAGTCCTAATAACCGAGGTGATGAAACGATGGCAGACAAAGTGAATCGCAGAGGCTTTCTAAAGGCAGGCGGCATGATGACAGCAGGGACTTTCATCTCAAGCGGCATCACCCATCACGTGATGGCCGCCGAACAGGCCGAGCCGGCAAAGCCTGTGGCGGCCAACGACCATATCCAGATCGCGCTCATCGGAGCCGGCGGCCGGGGGCAATCCGACACCAAAGTGGCAGCGCAGGTGCCCGGAGTAAAAGTCAGGGCCGCGGCCGATTGTTATGACGGCCGGCTCACGCACGCCAAAGAGCTTTGGGGCGACGACATCCAGACCACCAAAAATTATGCGGAAATCCTGGAGCGCAAGGATATTGACGCGGTGATCATCGGCACGCCTGACCATTGGCACATGCGCGCCGCCGTCGATGCCATGAACGCGGGCAAAGACGTTTACTGCGAAAAGCCCATGATTCACCTTTACTCCGACGGCCCCAAAATGATCGAAACCGCCGGGCGCACCGGCCGCATCATCCAGATCGGCAGCCAGCGCGTCAGTTCCATGATTTATCGCAAGGCGAAGGAACTGCTCGCCTCAGGCGCCATCGGCAAACTCAACATGGTCAACGCCTGGTGGGACCGCAACTCTTCCATGGGAGCCTGGAATTATACCGTGCCTCCCGATGCCTCGCCTGAAACCTGCGACTGGCCCCGGTTCCTCGGCACCGCCCCGAAGATTCCCTGGAATCCCGAGCACTTTTTCCAGTGGCGCAAGTGGAAGGCGTATGGTTCGGGCGAAGCCGGCGACCTGTTCGTGCATCTGTTCAGCGGCACGCACTTTGTGACCGGCGTCAACGGTCCCACGCGCGCCATGGCCACGGGCGGGCTTCGCTTCTGGCGCGACGGCCGCGACGTGCCGGACGTTCTGGTCGGGCTGTTTGATTACCCCGAGGGCTTCAACCTCAACGTGCGCGTCAACTTTGTCGACGGCGGCTCGGAAAGCGAGGGCCTGATCTTCACGGGTTCAGAAGGCACCATGGTGATCGGCGGAGGCGGCGTCAGCGTTTCACGAGTCCCGCGCCCCAAAGCGCCGGGTTTCGTCCTCAATAGCTGGGCCGACGCCATGCAGAAAGAATACCTGGAGTCTTATCACAAGAAGTATCCCATCGAGCATCCCACCGGTCCCATCCCGCTGGCCGACGAAAAGTATGTCGCGCCAAAGGGCTACAACGACACCTACGATCATATGAAGAATTTCTTCCACGCGGTAAGGACTCGAAAGCCGGTGGTGGAAGACGCCGTTTTCGGATTCCGCGCGGCCGGGGCAGCGCTTTTAAGCAACCTCAGCTACAGCCGCCGGCAGGTTGTCCGGTGGGATCCTAATAAGATGAAACTACTGAGTTAATAGCCTTGGGCCCGTGATCCGGGGCGGCGCACTCGCGCCGCCCGCACGCCTTCTATGCTTTTTCCCGCGATGCAGCGTCGATCATGCTTTTCGCCAGTCCTGAGCTTGTAAACTCAGCCACCGATTGCCCGGCGAGCGCCATCGGCACCACCCACATCGCCAGGTTTGAATAATAGTCGTCGCCCCACACGGGCAGCCCGGTCTGCCCGTTCAGCAAACAGCGCTGATTCCACGGCGAGCGAGCCTTCACTGCCATTGCTTCATACAGCCTGCGGGCGATTTCAAGGCCCGTGTCGCGCTGCCCCTCGTACATAAACGTCATGGCCGCACAAAGGTTCTCGCCGACAAAAATGTTCAGGCCGAAATCGCCTTCGGGGTGGACCTTGGTATCGTAGGGTTTGCCGTCCGGCGTGACCCCGTTGATCAAACCATAGGAAGTCGCCTTCAGATTAAGCCGGGCAATCTTCCCCAGCGCCGAGCGGACCTGCTCCTGCGGAAGCACGCCTTCAAGCCCCGCCACTTTCGCGCACCACTCGCCCATCAGTTGATTGGCCAGCAGGACGTCGTTCTGCTTTCCGGTTTTCACGTCATTCCAAAGACGATAATAAGAACCTGTCCAAAGCCTTTGGTTAAAAGTATCCTGAGCCTTGCGGAGCCGCCCGGCGCACTCGGCAACAAACTCGTGATCTCCCATCACCCCGGCGAGCGCCTTCCCGGCCGCAAGCGTTCCCAACCAGGTTCCGGCAACGTAGCTTGAGACGCCGTGCCAGGGCCAGCAATCATAAAACTGATTGGCGGGCCATGCGCCGCCCGGCAGCACGTGCGGCTGGTCATGGACCAGCCCGCAATGGTCGCTATCCAGAAGATAGAGGTACCGAATCGCCCGCTTGGCCGAATCATAGAAATGGGCCAGTTGCTTCCGGTCTCCCGTGCGGAGATACAGCCGGTAAACCATCTGGGCGTACTGGCCCGAATTCAGCGGGTGCTGGCAATGGTGCCGGGGGTCGCGCATGCTGGTGCGCATTCCAAAGCAGAACGGGATTTCGCCGTCCGATATCTGGAAATGCCGGAAAGCATTGAGCGTCGTCGCTTCAAGTTCCGGGAAGAAATACAAAAGCGCAAAGTGCCCGTGCATGCGGCACACCATGGTTTCTACAATCGGGCAGCCGGTATGGCTCTCGCTGTGTGTGAACCAGCCGTCTTCGCCCCACCAATCGTCGTCGCGCGTGCGGGCAATCCAGACCGAATTCTTGGCATGGCTGTAAAGTCCCTGAACCAGCGCATCCTTCAGCCAGTCCGGCAAGGTCGAGTGGTAAATTTCTCCCTGCCAGGCCAGGACCCGCCGCAAAAGAACGTCGTGCTGTTCAAGTCCAAAATCCGCCGCCGCTTCGGCGCTGCTGAAGCGCTGCGAGTAGCGGTTCACGCGAAGCTCGCCGCCGCTGTCGTGCCAATAGGGACTGTGCCAGCCCACCGCAAATCGCACGCGCCGCGTCTTTCCCGCCGGCACGCTCGTTTCGAGAAGATAGAGGCCTTCCTTCTGGTCGCGCGCCACAATTCCCTGCCCGCGCACCGCGACCGAGCAGCCCTCGGGCGCGGCAGGAAATTTCAAGTTGAGCCTCAGAGGCAAAACGTGGCTCGAAGTATTTTGGAGTTTCACGTCAAACAACACGGCAGGCGTGTTGGACGCTGCGGCATCTCCCACAATGTACGGGGTGAAGGCTCGAACCTGCGCCTTCAGAGGCAGTTCCTGAAACGCGGCCTGCAAATCGGCGACGGGATAATGCCCCCAATAAGAAATTTGCGCGGAAGACAGCGGCACGCTGGCCGTTCCGCTTTTCACCGTGAGCCAATCCTGGAAGTATTTCTTGGGAGGGACAAGATTATTGAAGATGGAATGAAACCCAATCTTTCCGTTTCCCTCGAGCGTCATGTAGCCGGTTCCCAGACCGCCCAAGGGAACGCCTTCGGCGAGTTCGCCCCCATTAAAAACCAGCGCGGGAACCGGCGACGAAAAGCCTTCCGCCTTTAACCGGGTCCATCGGCTCGCTGCTCCGATAGTTTCCGGCGGCCAGTTCGCTACGGTGCCTGCGTTCGCAAGCGAGCCGGGCTCGCCCAAATTCTGTGCGAAAACTGCACCCGAACCTAACCCCAGCACGGTTGCACCGCCCAAAACGCTTAACAACTCTCTTCGTTTCATTGCTGATTCCTCCTCGCCGGTCCTTATCGAAAACCCGCTACGCGCGCGTCCTTTTTGTGGCACACTAAACCCATGGCACGCGGTTGGGAAAGCAAATCAGTGGAAGCCCAAAAGGATCTCGCGGAGTCTCGGAAGCCGTCTTCCGAGATCGCTCGCCTCTCTCCGGAAGAGCGGGATCGCCTACGCCAGCGAGAAGGTTTGGAACTGGCCCGCCGCCGCATCCATCAGGAACTTGCATCTGCCACCCACCTGCGCCATCGCCAGTCGCTTGAAGCGGCTCTCCGGCATCTTGAACAACAGCTTCAAGCCCTCGATTCCGAATCGCACTCGGTACCGAAGTAAGTCTCTGCTTCAGCCGCAGACGCGCGGATCAGCGCTCGGTACTTTGCACGGAAATCTCAGTGGGCGGCAAATTTTTAAACTTTGCTCGCACCCGAATCTTTCCAGGCTTTGGCGTGCTTTGCACCACCATACGGCCCACGCCCAAAGCGATCCTGGCCTTTGGCCAGCCGCCAATGCCGCGCAGCGCACCAGGCCCCGCCACTTCAAAACGGACCTCGCCAGAGGCGGGAACAAGAACGCCCGCAGCGTCGCACACGCTCACGGTCAATTCCGCAACCTCCGCCCCGTCCGCCCTGATGGCGTTGCGGTCCGCCTTGACGCTCAGTTTTGCGGCGGGCCCGGCCGGGCGCAATTCGTCCGCAACTTCCCTTCCGCCTGAACGCCCCACCGCTTTCAGCGGACTTCGCTCATAAGCCACCTGCCAGCGCATCGGGTTCGCGCTTTTCTTCACGCCCAGCGAGCGCCCGCCGATGAACAGCTCCACAGTTTCGCAGTTGGTCACCACGGTGACGGTGCGCGGCTTCCTTTCCTCGCCCGGCCACGTCCAGTGCCCGCACAGGTGGACCATCGGTTCGCGGGTCCAGCGGCTCTTGAGGTAGTGCCAGAGTTCTTTCGGCAGGCGCGCCGAGTCCACCGCGCCCGCGTGCTGCTCCGGCCACGAGCCCCAGTAATCCGTGCCGTAATCGTGCATGCACCACAGCGTGCTTCCCGCCATATAGCGGCGCGATTCCAGGATGTCGAGATTGCCTTTCACTTTGTCGATCTGCTCCATCTCGCCCGCCAGATCGCCGCGCACCGCCGTGGCGTTGGAATGCTCGCTGGTCACCAGCCGGCACCGGGGCAGAAACGCGTGAACACTGTCGATGTTCCTGGTGTTGTAATTGATGCCCACGACGTCAGCAACTTCCACCGTGCCCAGTTTCAGCCCCTCTTCGGGATTGTTGTCAGCGTAGACGGTAAGTCGCGTCGGGTCGGATTCGTGGGCCGTGCGCGCCAAGCGCTCAAACATCGGGCGCGAGCGGCCTTCGTTCATCATGCCCCAGAGAATAATGGAAGGATGATTCGCGTCGCGCGCGATCATCTGGCGCATCATCGCCTCGGCGTTGCGCACAAACACCGGCCCGCCGATATACTGCCACGTGGCGATCTCCTCGTACACCAGCACGCCCAGCCGGTCGCAGGCATCCAGAAAAACCGGGTGCTGAGGGTAGTGCGAAAGCCGCACAAAATTCGCCCCCGCTTCCTTGAACATCTCCACGTCACGCACCTGCAGGCGGTGCGGCAGCGCGTTGCCAAGCCCAGGATAATCCTGGTGCCGGTTCATGCCGCGTAATTCCACCCGCCTGCCGTTCAGGAAAAATCCGTCATTCACTTTGAATTCGTAGCGCCGAATGCCGAAATGCGCTGCGTCTTCGTCGGTCGGACGCGAGCCGTCGCCGATCTGGACGTGGACAGAATACAGGTGAGGCGTCTCCACCGACCATAGGGCGGGACGCTCGACCGGATCGAAAATCGCTTCCAGGTTTTTTTCCGTGCCGGGCTCAATCGCCGCCGTCACGTTCTTTTCGCCGATCACTTTTCCCTCAGGGTCGCGAAGCTCCACCTTGGCCGCGCAGCGGGGCCGCACGCCGTCGTTCCGGACCTTTACTGCCACATGCACAACGGCCGCAGTTTCCGACACGCTCGGCGTGGCCACACGAATGCCATACTGCGGAATGTGCAATCCGTTTTTGACCACCAGCGCGGCTTCGCGGTAGAGCCCGCCGTAGAGGTCGTAGTCGGGAATATCTTTGCCGGGCAGTACGTTCGGGTTGTGAACGTTGGTCACCTTGACGGCTACAAGGTTGTCGCCGGGATGCACAAAATCCGTCACGTCCGCGCAAAAGCCCGTGTAGCCGCCCATGTATTGCCCCACGTGCCGGGCGTTCACCCAGAGGTCCGCCACGGAAAAGGCCGCGCCGAATTCCATATAGACTTTGCGCCTGACCTGATCAGAAGAAAGCGTGAGGTGCTTCCGGTACCAACCGATGCCGCGGTAGTATCCGCGCAGGGGCGCAAAAGTATTTGCCGCATTGTAAGTGTGCGGCAGGTTCACCAACTCCCACCCCGGCGGCTTGGCAAAGTTGCCAGGCATCTCGCCGCTCATGTGGCCAACGTCATATTCTCCCAGGCGGAACCACCAGCCTTGCGAAAAATTAGTCGAATCCACTGTGCGCAAAGTCGCGCCCTGCCCGGCGGGCTCAGGAACCCCAAGCGCCGGCCTGGCGACGCCCACAGCGCCCAGCACACCCGCTCCCGTCTTCAAGAACTCCCGTCGCGTAGGCTTTTCACCTTTGTCCTGTTGATCCATCTGTTTCCATCCCTTGCGATGGCGGCGTCCCGGGATTCCATCCCGGGCTTTTCACGGGGCCCTCAAGCCTGGGGCTCGGCCAGTTCCATCACTGCGCCTTTCTTCCTGAGTTCGCGCGTGAGCGCCGCCGTGTCGATCCGTTGAACGTCTGTGCCCTGGTCGATGGCCAATTTGGCCGCCACGCCCGCCGCTTCACCCATAATCATGTAAACCGGTTCCAGCCGCAGCGTCCCGTACCCGATGTGCGAAGCCGAGGTACACACCGGCACCAGAAGGTTCCGGCACTCGCCGCGTTTGGGAACGATCACGCGGTAAGAGATCTGGTACGGCTTTGTGTGGACTTCCGTGTCGCCTTCGTTCTGAACCGTACCGTCCTTCTGCACGTAGCGCTGCACGTTGTGCGAATCCATGTTGTAGGATCCCATGCCGATGGGGTCCGGCTTGGTGAGATCGGTTTGCGCATCGTGCTGCGTCATCACAAAGTCGCCGACCATTCTTCGGGCCTCGCGCACGTAAAGCTGGAACGGCCAGTGATCGGTGTCGCGAAACTCGTCGGCGGCCAGGCCCCATTCCCCCATCGCGGCGCGCAATGGTTCGGGCACCTGCCGGTCGTGAGCGAGAAAGTAGAAAAATCCCACCGTGTAATCGCGGTGCTCCCGCCACATCTCCCTGCGCCTTCGGTAGCCTGCCGTCGGATAGTCCCAGCTCATGTTGAGGTAATCGGTGGAAAACGCTCCGTGGTTGTTGATGTCGGTTTTTCCGTTCGGGAGCGGAGAGATAATCATCAGTTGCTTCAGCGGAGGAGGACTTCCGTTCTTCTTGATTTCGGCGGCGATCAGCCGCGCGAGCAAAGCGTATTGCCTCGGGTCATAGTGGGCGGGTTCCGGAATGGGAACCTGATTGTCCCGGTTTTTCGTCAGGCAGAGCCGAAAGTTATAAGCCTGCACTTTTTTATCGCCCGCGCCGATTCTGCCTCGCGGGCCGGCGTAGACGTTGGGCAACAGCTTTCCGTGCGCGCCGTAGGCTGAAACCGGCACCTCAAACAGATGGTGCGCGTACCGGTCCTCCACACGAACCCCGGCGTACGACTCGTTGTACTTGTCCCGGCCCTCGCGTCCCCAGGTGAAAGAAACGCCCGCCTGGGCGAGAAGATCGCCTTCATAGGTGGCATCCACAAAGGCGCGTGCGGCAAATCGCTGGCCCTTTTCCGTGACGACGTCGGCAATGTGCCCATTTCTTTTCCGCGCGCCTCCGTGTTCTTTCAATCGCTGATGGTACAAGACCCTGACGCCAGCCTCGGCCGCCATCTGCTTGAAGACGTCTTCGGCCACGTGCGGCTCAAAATACCAGGTAACCGGCTGCCCGTAGTGGCGTCCCACGCGGCGGA
>CAYWMN010000028.1:0-13434 GCA_964459065.1 uncultured Acidobacteriota bacterium
CACCAGCCCAATCCCTACCATCGCTACCACTATCAGCACTAGCCGTGTTAATTGCTTTAACACTTCAACCTCCCTTAAACCATTTGCGCTTGGATCGTGCCCCAGCCTTGCCGCCTACTAAATGTAAACATGAAAAACTTTATTATTGTTCCAGGCGAGTGTCAAGGATTTCTTAAGGTTTTCTTAGGAATTTAACAATCCGCGGCCGAGCAAGCCGGGAACGGGCTGGAGCACACTGGCCGGCCCATAGGTAAGCTCTCCCACGGCTCCGCCACAGCCCGCAGCGGCGGTTGCCCCTCGTGGCGGATATGGCGGCAGCAATCTTCCCGCCGTTGCCCCCAATTATTGCGGCGCGCCAAGGTAAATAGGTCCGTTTTTGCGCTTGCGGAAAATGTCCCCAGCGTCTATGCTTTGACTCCATCTGCGCTCTCACGTTGAGCCCAAATAGGGGGTAAGATGGCTACGGAACTACCAAAATACCTGCAAGCATCTGTTCCCAACCCGCAAAGTAAGCGGGTGCCCTGGTACAAAAGCACCGCGCCTGCCTATGCCGGAATTTTCCTTTGGGTAGGATTTTATCTGGGGCTTTCCGGGCCCACGCTGAGCCTGGCTTCTCCCGAGGTCTGCCTGGCGGGCCTGCTGGTGGGGGGCCTTCTCTGTTTCGCGTTCTATTACTATGCTCCCGCCATGCTGGGAATGCTGACGGGGCGACCGCTTTACATTGTGGGAACTTCCACGTTCGGCTCAAAGGGCGGCTACCTGATGCCCGGCCTGCTGATGGGTTGCCTGCAAATCGGCTGGTTCGCGGTGGCCACCTACTTTGCCACGGATTACATCATGCAGGGGCTCAATAGCCACTCAAAAGGGCTATTCACCGCCATCGCCCTGGTATGGGCGTATGGCCTGGCCTGGGTGGCGGTTAAGGGAATCTCCTACGTCGCGCGCCTGGCGCAGTTCCTGAACTGGGTGCCGCTATTTATGATTCTCTATGTCTTCTGGGCCAATAGGGACGGGATCGCCGCCTACCATCCTCCGCACAACGACGCATGGGGCGGCTTTCTGGCCATGGTGGCGATTGTGATCGGCTTCTTCGCTACGGCGGGAGCCGCGGGCGCCGACTTCGGCACCAACAACCGGAACCGCCGAGATGTCGTACTGGGAGGCTTAACGGGAGTCACGCTGGCGATTCTGGTGGCCGGAGGTCTGCCAGTGCTTTCGGTGGCAGGGCATCTGGGCAAACTCGGCAGCGCGACGGATTTCACCTACGCCGGAACCATCCGGAGCGTGGGCAGCCTGGCGCCGGTGATGTTTTTCCTGTTTGCCATCGCGTCGCTGGTTCCCACAACGTTCTGCACCTTTATTGCGGGCAACAGCTTTGAAACCATGCTGCCCAAAATCCCGCGTATGGTTTCCACCTTTGTGGGTGTCACCGTGGGCGCGATATTGGCCATCACGGGCGTGGCCCAGAACCTGATCGGCTTCTTTACGCTTGTGGGCGCTTCCTTCGGTCCCATTTGCGGCGCCATGGCGGCCGACTATCTGCTGGCCGGACGCAAGTGGTCCGGGCCTCGAGCGGGAATCAACTGGGCCGGGTACGTCGCCTGGGCGGTAGGCTTTGTGGTCGGCATCCTGAATCATATTCCCGGAGTACCGGCAAGCTGGGTCCGGTTGGACCGGCCGGCCGTGCTGTTTTCCTTCATCGTGGGCTTTGTCATCTACTTCGTCCTGGCAAAAGCCGGTCTGCAATCAGCTTTGATTCCTTCAAGCGAATTGCAGCCCGCGCCTGAAGCCTAGGATCGCAAGAATCTTGTGCGGCGAGAGGTTCGTCCGCAACGGCCTCCAAACCCAAGCGCCCCTCGAATCACGGCAAGTCCCATAAGAAGCGCTCGCAAACGCGGCAGGGTGCCCGGTGCGCGGTCTAAAGCCAGCGTCAAAGTCTTTTCCGGGCGAGCGGAATTTGTTAAGCGCCGCCGTTTTTCTGTAAACTGCTAGGATGCAACACGATACGAAACCAACCTTGCTGGTTCTGGCGGCCGGAATCGGCAGCCGCTATGGCGGGCTCAAACAGATGGATTCGGTCGGGCCGTCGGGCGAAACCCTGATGGACTACTCGATCTACGACGCCCTGCGAACCGGATTCGGCCAACTTGTTTTTGTCATCCGTCGTGAGATCGAGCAGCAATTCAGAGAAGTTGTCGGCGCGCGGTACGCAGACCGGGTTCCAGTCCATTATGTCTTTCAGGAACTCGACAAGCTGCCGCCGGGATTTTCCGTTCCCGCCAACCGCCAGAAGCCGTGGGGAACCGGCCAGGCGATTCTGATGGCCGCCGAGGTGATTCGCGAACCCTTCGCGGTGATCAACGCCGATGATTTTTACGGTGAGACCTCCTTCCGCCTGATGGCGGACCACCTGAGTTCTGGCTCCCGCGATTATGCGATGGCGGGCTTTGTGCTGCGCAACACGCTTTCGGAATTTGGCGGCGTGGCGCGAGGCGTGTGCCGCATCAACGGCGGCGGATACCTCGAATCCGTCACCGAGACGCTCGGCATTGAAGCCGAAGGAACCGATGCCAAATACACCGACGAACAGGGTTGCGAGCACCGGCTGGACGGCGGCATCATCGTTTCCATGAATCTGTGGGGGTTCAGCCCCTCGCTGTTTGAGCATTTGCGCCGGCTGTTCGGCGAATTCTTACAGACCCACGGCGGGGATGAAAGGGCGGAATTTTACATTCCGGAAGTCGTCAAGGCTCTGGTGGAGTCGGGCCGCGAGCGGTGCCGGGTGTTGCCCACGCCGGACGCCTGGTTTGGGATGACGCACCGGGAAGATCGTCCCCGCGTCGTCCAAAGCATCCGCGCCTTTATCGCACACGGCAACTATCCGGAAAAACTTTGGAAATGAAACTGAAACACAATATTCCGAACGTGGCGCGACGCTTCCGGATCTATGGCGATTATCTGGGCGCCGAGCTCTACGGCAACGGACACATCAACGACACCTACTTCATCATTTTCAATCAGGCGGGTACGCCGGTTCGTTACATCCTGCAGCGCATCAATCACAACATCTTCAAGGATCCGGCCGCGGTCATGGAAAACGTCCGGCGCGTCACCGAACATCTCGGCAAAAAGGCGGCGGGCGAATCGGGCCCCAGCCGCCGCGTACTGGCGCTCATTCCATCGCTCGAAGACCGGCCGTATTGCATAGACGACGAGGGCAATTACTGGCGGGCTTATCTGTTCATCGAAAAGGCACATACGTATAACACGGTTGAATCCCCCCGCCAGGCTTTTGAGGCGGCAAAAACGTTCGGCCGTTTCCAGGAACTGCTGGCTGACCTTCCTGCGCCGCGTCTTGAAGACACCATCCGGGATTTCCATCACACCCCCAAACGGTTTGCGGCGCTCGAAGCGGCAATTGAGTCCGACTCGGCAAACCGCGCCCGGCTCGCCAAGCCGGAAATTGAATTCGCCGAGCGGCGCAAGGCGATCACCGGCATGCTGCTGGAAGCAAACCTTCCGGAACGCGTCACCCACAACGACACCAAATTCAACAACGTTCTGCTCGACGACGCGAGCGGCGAAGGTGTTTGCGTCATTGACCTCGACACCGTCATGCCCGGGCTGGCGCTCTATGATTTCGGGGACATGGTGCGAACCACGACGAGTCCGACAACAGAGGACGAGCTCGACCTGTCAAAAGTCACGATGCAGTTTCCCATGTTCGAAGCGCTGGCGCGCGGCTACCTCGCGTCAGCTTCCGGATTTATCACTCCACAGGAAAAGCGCTGGCTGGCGTTCTCCGGAAAGCTCATCACCTTTGAAATCGGCGTACGTTTTCTTACAGACTTTCTCAATGGCGATACGTACTTCAAAGTGCACCGTGAGAACCACAACCTGGACCGCTGCCGAACGCAATTCAAACTGGTGGAGTCGATCGAACGCCAGGAAGAGCAGATGAACCGGCTGGTAGAAACAATCTGAACCAGCCATCTGGCCGGCAGCAAAGCAGGTTTGACCGACAGTCGCCTCGCTGGGCTCTCGCGCACCGACGGCAAGGCTTCGTGTTAAATTGGAAACTCAACGCTCGAACGGGGCAGACTTCCATGCGGCAAAATATTTCCAACAAGCTCTTGATCGCGGCGTGGCTGGCGCTTTTCCCTGCGGTTGCGCACGCGCAGCAACCCCGGGTTCTGGCCGTCACGAACAAGACCACTTACAACGCCGGCACGGAAGTCATGATGCGCCTCGCGCCGGTTGCCGGGGCTTCCGTGCCCATGGACGTGGCCTTTTCTGCCTCCGTCCGCTATGCCGGAGATTCGCAACCTGTAACCACGACTCCGGGATCTGAAACATGGAACCTTCCGGGCAGCTCGAAGCCCGGCGCTTATCACCTCCTATGGCGGATTCCACCCAACGCCCGGACCGGCCGCTACCAGATTGACTTGCTCGGATACGACAAAATTTCAGGCCAAATCGCGATCAAGGTCCACGATGCAGGATCGTTTGTCGTGCATCGCAAGTGGGTCAAGATTGAGAACATCAAACTTGGAAAGACTTTTTACGTCGCGGGCGATCCGGTCAATTGCGATATCACAGTTAAAAACCTGACCCGCCATCCGCTCGACGGCCTTCGCGTAGAGTTCTCAAACCGCTACTGGCCGTGGATCGCAGGACCAGCCGACCAGGCCCGCGCCAGCGTTCGGACGATAACTGACAATCTGTCGCTCGCCCCCGGCGCCGAGCAGGTGATTCACGCTTCCCGCGTTGCCATTGCGCCGCACGCCGACCGGCCCACTGTGCACCAGTACGGGGTGGTGGTCTGGGACCACGGCCGCAAGAACTTGTTGGATATCGCCTTCAGCCAGACCGTTATCATTCGCCCCCCAGGGGTAAACTTACCCGAACCTTATCCGCTGCAATACACGTATCCAGTGCTGAACAAGGTGAACACGCAAAGCTATCGGCACTTCTACCCGCCCGGGTGGGGTTCGGGCGCCGTACACTTCGACAAAAGCCACACTATGTTCATGCCGGGACATGACGCGACCCTCAGGTTCACCGTCAGGAACCCTGGGACAAGGCCCTGGAAGCAGGTTTCCATCGTCGCGCGGCTGCTCGGTCCCGCAGGGAAAGTGATCGCCAGAAAGGTCCTGGCCGCTCGTCGCGACTTCGAGCCGGGCAAAGCTCCCTTGCCCGAAAGCGTAACGTTCCCTCTGCCCGCTTCCCCGGCTGGCCTCTATCACGCCGAAGTCACTCTTGGCGATGCGTCGGGAAACCCTGTGGCCAGGGGCCGCCTCGGCCTGGGAGTCAACCCGCTGCCGAAATCCATCCTGATCTTCTGCGCTCACGAAGATGACGAGGGGGGCTGGACGGGACTGATCCGGGCGGCGGTGGAAAATCATATCCCCATCCACTTTGTTTATTTCACCAGCGGCGATGCCGGCTCCTGCGATCTTTACTATGAGCACTCGTGCAGTCCCGCCGAAGCTCTGAACTTCGGCGAACTGCGGATGGCCGAAGCCCGGGCGGCGCTCGGGCACCTGGGAGTGTCCCCTAAAGATATCGACTTTCTGGGCTTGCCGGACGGCGGCTCCGGGAAAATCTGGTACGATCACCCCGATCCCGGTAATCCCTATCTTGCCGCTTTGCTGGCCTGCGATCACGCCCCGTACCAGGATCTGTTCCGGCCCAACCTGCCTTACGCGCGAAAGTCGGTTGTGGCCGCCGTTAAAGCACTGGTGAAGCGGTTCCACCCACAGGTGATTGTGACCGCGCATCCGCCTGCCGAAGGGCATATCGATCACATTGTGAACAATTATTTTGTGGTCCGGGCGCTCCAGCAGATGGCAAAGGAACATGCGCTTTCAGCTGACAACCTCAGGCTTTACGTGGACAGGGTCTACAACCGCAAGACCTTGCCGCCCACTCCCTACCATTACGCCCGGCGGGTTTTGTACGTCTCGGGCGAAGTGATGGCGATTGGGCAGGAGGCCGGCTGGTTCTATCAATCGCAAGGGGGAAATCGCGCGGAAGGACATATTCGGGATTTTAATCAACTTCCCCGCGAATTAGTTTACCGGCAGGTGTTAGACTGGAAAGATTATGCTGGATGGAACACAAAACCTTGAAACCCAATATCAACAACTTGGAGGGAAAAGAGCTGTCCATGGTTGAATCACCCGAGCCAGAGGGAACGCGGCCCAATACGGACTTCCCGGATGAGCCGTTTGCTTGTCCGCACTGCGGCCAGATGCTGGCGCCAACCGTCCGAGTGTGCGCCTCCTGCCGGCAACCGATTGACGCAAGCCAAATTGAGCGGCCGCGTGTCGTCATCCCGATTGCCGAGCAAGTAATTGCCCTGCCCCAAAAAGAACAGGCACGGTTCTCCTGGCGCATTTGGGGGGCGGTGTTCGTAACCTGGTTTCTTGTGGCGGTGTCTCTTGAGCACCTTTTAGGTTATAAGGAAAGTCAATTCGTGCTGGGCAGCGTGGTGATTTTGTCTTCCGCCTGGATATTTCACGATGCCCACAAAAAGGGTATTCCCAAGGCGCTCCGCTGGGCGATTGGGTCGTTGTTGCTCTGGATCGTTGTTTTTCCCTGGTACTTGTCGCGCCGGCAGGCTCCCAAGGCCCCTTGTCCATTGATTGAAGAAGAGTCGGGCCGTGTTGTCCGCACTCTGCTCTTTATTCTTTTTCTCGTCTTTTTGCTAGGCGCCGTGATGGTGGCCCTCAAAGGACCGGCCCACCCTTAGCGGCTCGAGGGCTTATTGTTCGTCATGGCCGCGCGTTAAACCGGCGCCCAGGGCCCCATCCGAGGCCTTGCAGACGTAAATATCCGCTTCGCACCCCAAAGCCCGGCGATAACCCTCCCTGACGGCTTCCGCGAAGGATTCCGCCGCCTCGGCCCGAACCAGATTGACCGTGCAGCCTCCGAAGCCCGCGCCGGTCATCCGCGCGCCCAAAACGCCCGGCTGCCGACGGGCCAGGTCCACCAGAAGGTCGAGTTCCCTGGAGCTGACTTCGTAGTCATCGCGAAGGCTTTCATGGGACGCGTTCATGAGTTCGCCGAATTTCTCAAGATCCCCTTTCTCAAGAATCTTGACAGCTTCCAGAACGCGATGGTTTTCACTCGCCACATGCCGGGCGCGCTTCAAGAGCACTTCCGCGAGCACCGGGCCGGCTGCCTCCAGATCGGCCAGGCCGACGTCCCGCAGCGAATTCACTTCCAAGCCGGTGGTCCGCAGCTGCGCCACAGCCTGGCGGCACTGCTGCAGCCGGATTTCGTATTCCGACGAGGCCAGCGCGCGGCGCACCCCTGAATTGCAGACAATGATTTTGACGTTTCCGCGGAGCGGAACGTGGCGGTAAGCAAGGTCCCGGCAATCGAGAAAGAGCGCGTGATCCTTCCGGCCCAGCGCGGAAATAAACTGATCCATAATGCCGCACGGAACGTTGACAAACTCGTTTTCCGCTCGGCGGGCAAGCTTCACCACTTCAACAGGCGATAGATTCAATCCGAAGAGCTTCATCGCCAGCGCAACCGTCCCGACTTCCACGGCCGCCGAAGAACTGAGCCCGGCCTCGCGCGGCACATTCCCTCCAAAAACGATGTCGGAGCCTTTAAGGGGGTGCCCTTCAGCTTCGAGAAACTTGAAAACCCCGCGCAGGTAGTTGCTCCAGGGATGCTCGTTGTCTTTGGAAAGAGCGTCCAGGCTGAATTCAACCCGATCCTCAAAATCAACCGCGTAGACGCGCACCCGGCGGTCCCGGCGAGGGCAGGCGGCGAACTTGATGGAACGGTCAATCGCCACGGGCAGAACAAAGCCGTCGTTGTAATCCGTGTGTTCGCCGATCAGGTTCACCCGTCCGGGAGCTTCGACTTCCACGGCGGGCGGACATCCGAAAATTTCTGCAAAGGTTTCCTGGATCACAGCCGTTCTCCCGGGCGCGGGCCCGGCGCGCGTTCTTGTAGCGCCGGATGCCGGCGGAGTTCCGCCATCGACCCCAAGCCTTGTGCAATGCCCAGACGGGGTTTCGATGGCGCCTTTAGTTCAGGAAGTAATTGCGGTAAAGCGTGTCGCGCTTGATGGGACGGAAACCCGCCTCGGCAATCATCTTGCGAAGCCGCTCCTCGGAAGAGGTTCTTCCGCAACCGGCGGCGGACACCACGTTTTCTTCAATGAGGATGCTTCCCACATCGTTGCCGCCAAAACGCAGGGCGATCTGGCAGACTTTGTGGCCGGGAGTCAGCCAGGAAGCCTGAACGTTCTGAATGTTTTCCAGGTAAAGCCGGCTGACGGCCAGCGTCTTCAGATAATCGACGGCCGTCACTTCCTGTTTGATAAAGCGGCCAAGGGAAGTGTTGTCACGCTGGAAGAACCAGGGAATGAAAGCCGTAAAACCTCCCGTTTCCTCCTGCAGCTGCCGAATGCGCTCCAGGTGGTTCACGCGGTGTTCGAGCGTTTCGCCGCAGCCGAACATCATGGTGGCCGTAGTGCGCAGTCCCAGCTGGTGAGCCGTGCGATGGACGGAAAGCCATTCCTCCGTGTTGCATTTCAGGCGCGCGATGCGGGCGCGCACTTCGTCGTCCAGGATTTCAGCGCCCGCCCCGGGAATGGAATCGAGACCCGCGTCTTTCAGCCGCGCGAGCGTGTCGTGAAGGCTCAGGCCGCAAATCTCCGCAATGTTGAGGACTTCCGGCGCCGACAAGCAATGCAGATGAATTTGGGGATAGCGGCGCTTGATGCTGGAAAGCAGGTTTTCGTAATAATCGATCTTCAGGTCGGGATGCAGGCCTCCCTGCATCAAAACTCCCGTTCCACCCAGCGCCAGCGTTTCCTCGATTTTCTGGCAGATGGTTTCCAGCGGCAGGACATACCCTTCCGGCGATCCCACGGGCCGGTAAAACGCGCAGAAGGAACAATACTCCGTGCAGATATTGGTGTAATTGATGTTGCGGTCGATCTGGTAAGTGACCACGCCGCCGGGATTCAGACGCTGGCGGAGCGCGTTGGCCTCCATCCCGATCCCCATCAGGTCATCCGACTTCAACATGTCCAGAGCTTGAATTTTGTTAAGACTCATCCGTTTTTCTTCTCAACTAAAAACTCTCGCGGCCTGCGAAAAGGCTGAAGCCCTCCATTCCCGCAGTCCTACGCAAAACTGATGTCCCTTTTGCCGTCGAGGATGTTCGATTCCGCCGCCAGGTGGTAGAAGAGCTGCAACCCTTGAAGATTCTCCTCATCCAAAGAATAATCGATATTCCTGGTGAGGTAAACTTTCACTTCCTCGGGCGACATGTTCATTTTGGCCGCATACTCCCTTGCGATCTCATCGACGTGCGAGAGGCCGTAATCCCTGGAAGCCTCAAAATCCTTGCGAAAACGGCCGATCTGGGCTCGCTCGCGGCCGGCCCACACCGCGAATACAAAGGGTAGCCCGGTAAACTTCTTCCACTCCGCCGCCAGGTCGTAAACCTGCGCAGTCTGTCCCCGGTAAGCGAGAGCCGGGTCGCCGATAACCAGCGCGGCGTCGGCCGAGGCCAGCATCTCCTCAAGATTGGGCGCCGCAGGCACAAAGTCAACGGGCAGCTCGTAAAATTTGCGCATTAGAACCTTCAGCAGCGCCGCGGAAGTCCGGGAGGAATTGTCCGCCGCAATCGTCCGGATTTGGTTCACCGGCACCTTGCTGAACAGAAGAACGCTCTTCACTTCGCCCTTGGAGGCGATGGACAATCCCGGGAGGATTTGCAAGCCCTCAATGCGCTGATATTCGATGGAGGGAATGATCCCGATATCAGCCCGCCCGCCGCGCAAGGCGTCAGCGCAAACGGCAGGGACAGTGAAGTCGAGATCGTATTTTCCTTTTTGCTCGCCTTTCAGCATTCCCCAAACAAGCGGAACAGTGTTGAGATACTGAACAACAGAAACTTTGGGATGAAGGGTCGCCATAAAATCCTGCCTAAAATTCCGTAAAGGTTATTATATATCCTTCGGGGCCGCCATCAGGTCTGCCGCCGCGTCCCAATGGAGCTGAGCTGAACGCTAGGCCTTGGGGTGAGCCTTATCGTAAACTTCCATCAGTTGCTTGATGGAGACCTGCGTGTATTTCTGGGTTGTGGCCAGGCTTTTATGGCCCAGCATTTCCTGAATGGCGCGCAAATCCGCCCCTTCCGCCAGCAAATGGGACGCAAAAGCGTGGCGCAGCGAGTGAGGGCTAACCTTCATGTCGGGGCCGAATGTCCGCACGTATTGTTTGAGCAGCCGGTCAACCGAACGGGTGGTGAGCCGCCCGCCGCGGACATTCAAAAACAAGGCGGTGCTTCCGGTATGCGTTTCCCGCAAGAGCTTTTCCCGGAAAGGCAGATAGGCTTCCAGCGCCTTCTTGGCCTTGGAACCAAAAGGAACGATTCTTTCTTTGGAGCCCTTGCCGCGGACCAGCACAAAGGCATCGCCGAAATTCACGTTGCGCAAGTCGAGTCCTGCCAATTCGCTGACCCGCAGGCCGGAAGCATAGAGCAATTCCATGATGGCCCGGTCGCGGAGAATGACAGGCCCGCCGACCTCGGCGGCCTGCGCCACGCGGTCCAGAAAAGTGTTCATCTCCTCCTCGGTCATGATCCGGGGAAGCTTCTTGTCCAGCTTGGGCGTTGAAACCGAAGCTGCGGGGTTTTCAGCAAGGTGGTGCTCTCGGGTCAGAAATTTGAAGAAGGCCCGGATGGCTGAAAGCTTTCTGGCAATGGACGCCTTTTCTTCTTCCTTCTCAAAAAGCAGCGCCAGAAAAGCGCGAATGTCGTGGGTGCTGACGGATGGCGCCTCGACTTTGGCTTCCTTGTTTTCCCCCGCAAGGAAATTGCGGAATTGCAGCAGGTCGCTGCGGTAATTCCGGATGGTGTGCGGCGAGGCGTTCCGCTCGTAGCGCAGGTACTCGACGTAGCGTTCGATCAGCTCATCCATGGAATCGGTCCGTCGCTTGACCTCCTGCGGGCTCAACCTCCCGAGGGCGGCAACATTCGTTGGACGTCTCGGAAGAAGGCGCCGGCTCGACGTCGCTCAGCCAGGGGGCCAGATCGGAAAGGGCGCGCCGGCACTGATGCTCCCGGCGGGCGCGGCGGTCTCGCGCAATGGGCCGCGGCAGCCCTTCCATGGGAGGCAAAAGATCAAAAGCAATGTTGGCGGGCTGGTAATGGTCCGGATTGGCATGGGTAACGTAGTGGACCAGCGAGCCCAGGGCGGACGTCCGCGGCGGCGGCACAAAGGGTTTCTGCTGCACGCGGCAAGCTATGGCGACACCGGCCAGCAATCCCGTCGCCATGCACTCGACGTAACCTTCCACGCCTGAAAGTTGTCCCGCAATAAACACCTGCGGAGCGGCGCGCAAGCTAAGATCAGGCGCAAGAAGCTTCGGCGCGTTGATGTAGGTGTTGCGGTGAATTTGCCCGAAGCGCAAAAATTCCGCTCGCTCCAGCCCCGGAATCATTCGGAGGATTCTCTTTTGCTCGGGAAACTTCAGATGGTTCTGAAAACCCACCAGGTTGTAACTGGAGAAACGCAGATTCTCCGAGCGAAGCTGCACCAGCGCGAAGGGGCGCCGGCCGGTTTTCGGATCCGTAAATCCCACCGGCCGCATGGGACCGAAGCGCAAGGTGTCATAACCCCGGCGCGCCAGTTCCTCAATGGGCAGACAGGCCTCAAAATATTGCCGCTCCTCAAACTCATGAGCTTCAACGCTCTCGGCGCTCATGAGCGCCTCATGGAATGCGCGATATTCGTTCTCGTCCATGGGGCAGTTCAGATAATCCTCACCCCCCTTGCCGTAGCGCGAAGCCCGAAAGATGCGTTCCATGTTGAGCGTTTCAGCGTCAACAATGGGACTGATGGAGTCGTAAAACGCCAGGCTCTCAGAGCCCGTCAGCCGCTGCAGGCTCCCGGCCAGAGCATCAGAAGTCAGGGGGCCGGAGGCCATCAACAGGGGCCCAGCCTGCCCGATTTCCCGGACTTCTTCACGGCGCAATTCGATGAGCGGATGGCTTTCGATCGCCTCCGTGACGGCGGAAGAAAACGTCTCGCGGTCCACGGCAAGCGCCGACCCGCTGGGAACCGAGCATTCGTCGGCCACGCGCAGCAGGAGCGATCCGGCGCGCCGCAGCTCCTCCTTCAGCAGCCATGAAGCCGCGCCCGGCGCATTGGACTTGAGCGAATTACTGCACACCAGTTCCGCCAGCCGGTCGGTCTTGTGCGCCGGCGTCGGGCAATGCGGCCGCATCTCGCAAAGCGCTACGGGCACTCCGCGCCGCGCCAGCTGCCACGCCGCCTCGCTGCCCGCGAGGCCTCCTCCGGCAATGATGACTTCAGCTTTCATTTCCCTGCTGACGATTATAGCAACCTGCAAACATTGATCGGGGAAACAGTTCACGGCAAGCATGCGAGAAGGGGTCAGGAAGACAACTCATCACCGGAAACAGTCTGCCGCACCGGCTACGGCCGGACGCCCGGAATCTTCAGCCGAATTCGATAGACGCTGGTCGAGGCTGTAATGTAAAGGGTTTTCCCGTCCTGACCGCCCCAGTTACAGTTCGCGGCCTTTTCGGGAAGCCTGACGGTGCCCAAATGTTTTCCCTCCGGGGAGATAATCCAAAGCCCGCCGGGCCCGCTGCCGTAAAGGTTCCCTTCCTGATCCACTTTGATACCGTCGGGGGAGCCGACGCCCTGGCTTGAATCAGCGCGGCAGAAAACCTCGCCATTGGTAACCGAGCCATCCGGCCTGACGTCGTAGCGCATCCAGACCCTGTTGTTCGGATCGGAAACCGCAACGTAAAGGTACTTCTCATCGGGGGAAAACGCGATGCCGTTGGGGCGCGTCAGGTCTTTCATCAGAAGCTGGAGCTTGCCGTTTTCCGGCGGGGCGCCGGCGGCAATTGAAGCGGCTCCGGGCAGGCGGAAAACACCGTTGAAGGAAAGTTCTTTGAGCGGATCGTGATCGCTCTGGGTGGGCAGGCCGTAAGGCGGATCGGTAAAGTAAAGCGAACCGTCGGACCTGTAAACCAGGTCATTGGGGCTGTTCAAGCGCTTGCCTTGGTAGCGGTCTGCAAGCACCGTCAACCGGGCGCCCGGCTCGAGCGATTCAAGCCGGAAAACATCCCGGCGCGCGTGCCCCGCCACGGTCAGCCGCCCCGCCGTGTCAAGCGTCATGCCGTTCGAGCCCGGCTCCGGACCTGGATAAGGTTTAGCGCCCTGGTAGCCGCTGGGATGCAGGAAAACGGAAACTCCCTGGCCCGGAGTCCATTCCATGATGCGGTTCTGATAGATCGCGGCAAACAGCAGGCGGCCGCTGTGAACCCAGATTGGGCCCTCCGTCCAACCAAAGCCTGTAGCGACTTTTTCAACCCGGGCGTTGGGGGGAACAATGGCGTCAAGCGCCGGATCGAACCTCG
>CAYWMN010000028.1:13534-23489 GCA_964459065.1 uncultured Acidobacteriota bacterium
GGAGAAACAATCGTTATGAAGAGCGCACAGCGTAGACCTTGGTGGGCCCTGGGAGTCGTAGCGATAGCAGCAGCCGGTTTGTGGTTCTTCACCTCAAGCGCGGCCGCTCGCGCCTGGCAACAGGAGCCTGGTCCCGGCCCTAACCCGCAGGCGGGAGAAACCGTCTACGCTCCCAAAAAGTCGGCAAAACCCAAACCCTCCCAGTCACCTCAGCAGCCGCCAGCGTCAACACCGTCCCAATCCCAGCAAGCGCCGCAGCTAAAGAAACCTGAAAAGATCAACCCCAATCAGATTTACACCCTTTCGACACAATCGAACCTGGTGAATATCAACGTCCTGGTCACCGACCAGAACGGCAACCCGATTGGAGGCCTCCAGAAAACCAATTTCAAAGTTTTGGATGACGGCGTGCCGCAGACGACAACGAACTTCTCAACGACAGAAGCGCCCATAACGGTCTGCCTGGTGATCGAGTTTGCTGATAAGTGGTGGGGCTACCTCTACCTGGCGCTCGAAGACGCATATCAATTCCTGGGCTTCATGAAGCCCCATGATTGGGTCGGGGTTATCTATTATGACCTCAAACCGCACATCCTGCAGGACTTCACCCACAATCGCGGCAAGGTGCGAGGAGCGCTCGATACCTTGCGGATGCCGGGTTTTAGCGAGATCGACCTCTACGATGCCCTATCCTTTACTTTGAACCGCATGAAAAATATCCAGGGGAGAAAGGCCATTATCGTCATTTGTACCGGGTTTGATACCTTCAGCAAACTGACATACACTCAGATGCTCAAAATCGCCAAGGGCTCGAATACTCCAATCTACCCGATCAGTATCTTGGAGTGGGTTTCCGTGCGATATGGAGAAAACATTGATACTCTCCAGGCGCGGAACGGCCTTAATTACATCGCAAAGTTTTCAGGGGGACAAGCGTACTTCCCACGCTTTCAAGGCGCCATGCCCGGCATTTACCGGCAAATCGCTTCCCAGCTTCGCCACGAGTACAGCTTGGGGTACGTTCCTACGGACGCCAAGCAAGACGGCAAGTATCACAAAATACAAGTCAAGCTGGTCGATTCCCAAGGCAATCCCTTGATCATCACCAATCGAAAAGGCAAGAAGCTCAAGTATCGCATCGTAGCTCGCGAGGGCTACTACGCACGGCAAGAACAGAATTAAAGCCGCGCCCTCCCGCAAGGAAGGGCGCAGCCATCCCTCCTCAGTGCCGGAAATGCCGAGTTCCGGTAAACAGCATCGCGAGTTCCAAGCGGTCGGCCGCCTCGATAACCTCCGAGTCGCGCACCGACCCGCCCGGCTGAATGACCGCGGTGGCGCCGGCCCTGGCCGCTGCTTCCACGCCATCGGGAAACGGGAAGAAGGCATCCGAGGCGATAACACTTCCCTCCAGGCTATGCTTCAGGTCGAGGGCCTTCATCGCGCCAAGCTTCACCGCGTCCACGCGGCTCATCTGCCCGGCGCCCACGCCCACAATCATGTTGTCCCGGGCGTAAACAATCGCGTTGGACTTGACATGCTTGGCGACGCGCCAGGCAAAGGCCAGCGTCGACTGCTCTTCCGCGGAGGGTTGACGCTTGGTCACACACTTCCAATCCGCCGGGCTTTCCGCCAGGGTATCGGGAGTTTGGACCAGCAAGCCGCCGCCGATACATCTCAACTGAAGGCCAGCGTCGTCACCCGCAGCGGCCGACATATCCATGACCCGGAGATTCTTCCGGCTTGCCAGGCGTTCGAGAGCCTTCGGTTCAAAACCCGGAGCAATCACGGCCTCAACAAACATCCCGGCGATCTTCTCGGCGGTCGGTAGATCCACCTGCCGGTTAAAAGCGATGACGGAACCGAAGGCGGAAACCGGATCCCCTGCGAGCGCGCGGTCATAACTTTCGGCAAGCGTCTTGCCGGTAGCGATTCCACACGGATTCGTGTGCTTGATAATAGCCGTTACCATCTCATCGGTAAACTCCTGAGCCAGCCGCCAGGCCGCTTCCAGGTCGACGAGGTTGTTATAAGAAAGCTCCTTCCCTTGAACCTGCCGCGCCGCGGCCAGTCCCAAACCCGCCTGTTCGCTGCTCCGGTAAAGTGCGGCGCTCTGATGAGGGTTCTCGCCATAGCGCAGGTCAGCGATCTTTTGGAAATTGAGGTGAAGATTCTCAGGCAATCCCTCTTTAGCACGGGCCTGCAGCGTCGCAGAGATAAAACCGTCGTACGCCGCCGTTTTCGCAAAAGCCTTGCGCGCCAGGCGCGCCCGGGTTTCCCGTTCCGTGCCGCCGTTTTTCCCCACTTCCTCCAGCACAACCGGGTAATCGGCCGGGTCAACCACCACCGCCACATCCTCAAAGTTCTTGGCGGCTGAGCGAATCATGGACGGTCCGCCGATATCAATATTCTCAATCAACTCTTCGAGCTTCACCCCCGGCTTGGCAGCCGTTTTCTCGAAAGGATAGAGATTTACCGCGACCAGATCGATGAAATCAATCTGATGTTCTTGAACCGCCGCAGCGTGCTCAGGATTGGACCGGATGACCAGAATGCCTCCGTGAACTTTCGGATGAAGCGTCTTAACCCGCCCGTCAAGCATTTCCGGAAAGCCGGTCAGGTCCGCCACGTCTCGAACCTTGACACCTTTTTCGCGCAGAAGCTTTGCGGTGCCTCCCGTCGAGACAATTTCTACTCCAAGTTTGGCGAGGCCTTCCGCGAATTCTACAATTCCTGTCTTGTCGCTGACGCTCAACAGCGCGCGGGAAATCTTTTTCATGGATGCTCCTGTCGTTTTGAACTCATGCAAATACTGAAAGACCGATTCAGGCTGATCGAAGCAATTCCCCTGCGGCTGCACGGCAGTGCAGGGCGCCACCACCTTGCTCGCCATAAGCAAAGGAGAAAACATGATCCATTGGGAAGAATTCCGACCCGCGGGTTAATCTGCCTTCACAGCCGTAAACTTGACCTTGCCATTTTCGACGACAACGGAATATTCAACCTTTTCGCACCCCAACTTTTCTTTGAGCTGCGACGTCTTTTCACGCAAAAACGTCCGAAACCTTGCAGGGTCAATCTCCTCAGCGTTCCCGCCCACGCGCCCCTTGGCCTCCTTCAGGGCGGTAAGAAGTTGATCGATTTTCTCCTGCTCGCGGTCAGGGTCTGAGCAGATCACCCTGGTCGGCACTCCCACAGCAGGCTCGGCCTGCGGGCGCCGCGGGGCAAAAGCGGTTCGGCCTTCTTCCTTGTCGCGAAGCCTTTTCCGCCAAAGTTCGTTGTGGACGGCAAACCGCTGGTGCAGCTGATTAAACCGAAAACGCTGCGCAACGTTCATTTTTGCCGGATCGTTGAACAATCTCTTGCACGCATGCTCCACGCTGTAGAGGCGGTCGTTAGGCGGGCGGGGCTTTCCGCCGTTGAAGTAGGTCTCAAACTCAATTCTGAGACGGCGAATATTCTCTTCGAGCTTGCTCAACTCTTCGTCTACCGTCACCGAATAACCTCGCGCGGGATATCCAGGTCATTATAACGCTTCACGGCCGTCGACTTCCAAAGCAAAACAGCTCCCGGGCACGCAGCCCCGGCCTTTGCGCGGCACCCAGACTCTGACTTGGTTGACCCTCGGGCCTTTGTTATCTTATGTTGAAATGGCGCGGGGCGGCAGCTTCATCCCGGAGGGTCCATGCCAGGCCCGAAGCGGCGCCCGGGAAGGAACAGAGCCCCGAAGGGGCGCGCCCCTTGCCCAATCTGGAGTTGCTTTGTGATGAAGCGCGGGCGCTTTCCGGCAACTCCAAGTTGTCTTGGGGCATCATTTGGATGTGGACGTTGCCGCGGGTTCCCCAAGTCATCATCCGCCCGGCTGAAGGCGCGGCAGCGCTCCGCCCTCACCGGGGTTGCGACTGGAATCGAGGAGGCCATAAAAGAATCAATGGAACAACATACCGTGCGGGGACTTCGCAGAACCGAAATCGTGGCTGTTTTGCTAATGGCGATCATTGCGCTGGGAGCGGCCAGCGCTCAAGCGCGCAAAAAAGCAAAGCCCCATCCGGCTACGGGCTTGCCTGATCACGTCAGCCGCCTTGCCAGCGGGCTTTTGGGCCAGGACCTTGAAGACTCACAAAGCCTGACCCAGCAAATTCAGAAGCTCGTGGTGGCGCATCTCGAGCAATGGATGGCAAATCGCTCGCCGAATGACGTTCAGGTGCGAAGGGAAATCGAGCGCGTATTCTCTAAACTGCGGTATCCGGCCACGGCCCAGGCCGCGGTTTTTGAGGCGCAGTGGAGAGGCGAGAATCTCATCGCCGCGGGCTACAGCCTTGGCTGGAGCAACATCTGGCGCAGGAATGTGGTGGTGTTGTTTGCCACCCGCAACGGCCATACACAAAAGGTGGCGCTCACCACCTTTGTGCCCCGCGCCGATCTTCATTACGTCCTTCTTCCGCCTTCGGCCGCAGGGGACTTTCGCTTCATCATCTATGGCTCGCGGCTGGGCATGAGCCAGCCGCGGCTGACGGCCGCCCTCTATTCATTTGATGGCACAACCTTGCGATCTTCCTGGGAAATCAAGGATTTGTATGATGGCCAGTTGTCGGTTCAAGGCAAAACACTGTTCGTCCGCTACCTGGACCGAAGTGAATATATCCGCCAGACGGCCGAAGGCCACTACCCTCCCCGCCATGTCAGGACCTACACAATCACCCCGCAGGGACTGATGCTGGCAGGTGAGCACGAAGTCGCTTACTGATCAAAAAGTTGAAGCTTGCGTGAGGCGGAAGCGCCGGCGTCAGTTGGACCGCGCCATGTAGCTGCCGTTGCTGGTGTCGATGCGGAGCACTTCGCCCTCATCGATGAACGGTGGAACCTGGACGATCAATCCCGTTTCCATTTTGGCGGGTTTGGTAACGTTCGTCGCCGAGGCACCCTTGATGCCGGGCTCGGTTTCAACCACCTTGAGGTCCACCACCGCCGGGAGCGACACGTCGATCGGACGGCCCTCGAAGAAATCGACCTTCAAGATAACGTCCGGCATCATGAATTGCGCGCGATCGCCCACGACATCCTTGTGAAGGCTGAATTGCTCGTAAGACTCGGTATTCATGAAGTAAAAAAAGTCGCCGTCGGAATAGAGGAACTGCATCTCGGTTTGATCGATGATCGCCCGGTCAATCGTGTCTTCCGAGCGGAACCGGTGATCCACCAGGGAGCCGGTCCGCAGGCTGCGCATCCGCGCCTGCACAAACGCGCGCAGGTTTCCAGGCGTGCGGTGCTCGGCTTTATGGATTGAAAAGAGTTCACCGTTGTGTTTAATAATCATACCGGGACGCAGATCGTTGGCATTCATGATGTTTTCTCGCTTGGTAATTAGGGCAGGCTTCGAGCCGTGGGACGAGCGCGAACAGACCCATGGGTTATTCTAAGCGAACTGGTTAAGACCCGTCAACGTCCGCGGCTCCAGCGCCAATCGCTCACCGGATTGTCCGGCTAAGCCGAGCGCAACCCCGGCCGTTTGCGCGGGGACAGAAGTCCGGTTGACCGGGAGCAGGCGTAAGGTCATCAGGAGGGCCTCATGGACCGAAGAGCCTTTTTGGGTGTTTCGATGGGCGGCCTGGCCGCCACGGTAACCAATAAACAAAACGGTGGAAACGCCGGCCACGCGTCGAGAGCGGACCTGGGGTTCTATGCGCCCGGGCAGGTCGACTCGCTTCCGGAGGCCTCGCTTGCACAAATCCAGCCACCCCGCCCCGACTGGCTGGTGGAACCCTTTGAACATCCCACCACGATTTATCGCACCCCTCACCGGAGTGAAATCGCCCTGTCCAACGGCCTGATACGACGCAGGTGGCGGCTCCAGCCGAACGCCGCCACGGTGGGCTTTGACAACCTGATGACCACGGCCTCGATCCTGCGCGGCGTGAAACCGGAAGCCTACGTCGAACTCAACTGGCAGGAATTGGCAGTTGGGGGACTCAAAGGGCAGCCCAATCACGCCTATCTAACTCCGGAATGGGTGGATCAAATGACGGCTGATCCGCGGGCATGGCGCTGCACCGGCTTCAAAACGGGCAAGACGGAGGCGCGGTTTGCCTGGAAACGGACGCGTTTTTCCGGCAATCAGCCGTGGCCTCCGCCCGGAGCGTCCTTGACTTTCCGTTATGAAATGCCTGACAAGACGCTGGCGGGAGTTACCGTGTACGTCCATTACGAGATGTACGACGGAATTCCGCTCCTCGCCAAATGGCTCACCATTCATAACGGTTCCCGATCGCGCGTGCGATTGAATCGATTCACCAATGAAGTTTTGGCCGCCGTTGAATACGAATCTGCCGTCAGTTCCGGCCGATGGCACGATCCGAACATCCACGTGGAAAGTGATTACGAGTTCGGAGGCGGGATGAATTCGGGAACCTGCAACCACACCGTCCACTGGGTGCCTGACCCGGACTACACCACACAGGTGAATTACAAATTGGAGACTCCTTGTTTGCTGCTGGTTCATCCGCCCCTGGGTCCGGACATGGATATTCTTCCCGGAAGGAGTTTTGAATCTTACCGCACCTATGAATTGGTGTATGACAGCACGGACCGGGAACGCAAAGGACTTGCCCTGCGGCGCATGTACCGGACCATCGCGCCCTGGGTGACGGAAAACCCGATCTTCATGCATGTCACCAGCGATCAGCCCGCGTACGTGAAAACCGCCATCGATCAAGCGGAAGAAGTCGGCTTTGAGATGGTGATTATTTCCTTCGGCAGCGGCTTCGATCCGGAAAATCAGGACCCCGGGTTTATCCGGGAAATGAAAAGCCTGGCGGACTACGCAAAACAGAAAGGGGTGGTCCTGGGGGGATACTCGTTGCTGGCCAGCCGGAATATCAGTCCTGAAGATGATGTGATCAACCCCAAGACCGGTACCATCAAGGGGGCAATCTTCGGATATTCGCCCTGTCTGGGCAGCCGGTGGGGAATCGCCTACTTTCAAAAACTACGTTCGTTCTTTGAGAAAACCGGAATGGGAGTTCTGGAAAACGACGGGTCCTATCCCGGAGACGTTTGCGCCTCAACACACCATCCAGGCCACCGGGGACTTGAGGATTCACAGTGGACGCAGTGGAAGGAGATTACCGATTTCTACCGCTGGTGCCGGGCGCGCGGTATTTATCTCAACGTTCCCGACTGGTACTTCCTGAACGGGTCCAATAAGACCGCAATGGGATACCGGGAAACCGACTGGTCGCTGCCGCGGGCGCAGCAGGTGATCATCGGCCGGCAAAACATCTTTGACGGCACCTGGAAAAAGACACCCAGTATGGGCTGGATGTTTGTTCCACTGGTCCAATACCATGGCGGCGGGGCCGCAGCCACCATCGAGCCGCTGCGGGAGCATCTCGGAACTTACGGGCAGATTCTGGCGCAGAATCTGGGCAGCGGAGTCCAGGCCGCCTATCGTGGTGAGCGGCTTTACGATGCGCAACAAACCAAAGCGCTTGTGAAAAAATGGGTCGATTTCTACAAGGCCCATCGCGCCATCCTGGAGTCAGACATCATCCACATCCGGCGGGCCGATGGCCGGGATCTCGATGCGCTGCTTCACGTTAATCCGCAACTACGGGAAAAAGGCCTTGCCCTGGTCTACAACCCGCTCGACGTCCAGGCGGTTCGGACCCTCACCTTGCCGCTTTACTACACGGGAATCACCCGCACGGCCACCATTCGCGAGCGCGAAGGCGCGCGCCGCAAATACCCGCTGAACGGGAAATCGGAGGCTGAAGTGACGGTATCAATTCCTGCCAAGGGGCTGACCTGGCTCATCATTGAATGAGCGGTTGTCCAGGCGCCCGCCCGCCAGGTGCCCGGCAGGGGGGCCGCCGTCCGGGACGAATTGGCTCCTTCCTCTCGTCTTTTGGGCCTGGGTCGCTTACTATGGCTAATGGAGGGGCTGGAGCATCCGGGGGTGTGAGCTGCCCGGCGGATGGCGGCTGATCCCATAAGGCAACTGGCTTGAGTGGACGAAAAAAACTCAAACTGATCGGCCTGCTGGCCGGCCTGGGTCTGTTTGCCCTGCTGATCGCAGAAACGGGCCCCGGAACGATCGCGGCAAGAATCTCGGAAGTTGGGACGGGTTTCCTGCTTTTGATCCTGATTTTCGGTTTCCGGCACATTCTCCGGACCATTGCCTGGTATTTCGCCATTGAGCCGGAGGAACGGCAGGTCAAGTTTTGGGACCTTTTCGGAATCCGGCTGGTAGGTGAAGCGGTTACGGACCTGACCTTCCTGGGACCGCTGCTGGGAGAAACCGTCAAGGGCGTGACTTTGTCGCGCCGGATCTCCGCCGAGCACAGCGCTTCCTCGCTGGTGATTGAGAACCTCGCTTATAGCTCTGCCGCCGGCCTGGTCATCGCCTGCGGCGTGGTGCTTCTCGTATCAGAGTTTGCCACGCCCGGATCGGTGCAAACGGCGGGACTGGTGGTGTTGGTGATTCTTTTCTGCGCCGCCTGCACCCTGGGCCTGATTTTCAAGAAACGGTTCAAGGTGATCGGCAATCTGCTGGACAGCCTGAAAAGGTGGAAAATCGGCTGGGGAAGCAGACTGGAGGCCAAGCGGGACAGGATCGACCGGTTTGAGGAGACCGTTCACGATTTTTACGGTCGTCACAAAGCCGGGTCCGCATTCATTCTGCTGCTGGAAATTACGGCCATCCTGACCGGAGTGATCGAAGCCTACATCATCTTGAGCCTGACCGTCCACCGCAGTTCGCTTCTGGCCGCTTTTATCATCGAGGCGGTGAACCGCGCGGTGAACCTTTTCTTTTCCTTCGTGCCGATGCGTGTGGGAGTTGACGAGGGAGGAACCGCGCTGGTAGTAAAAGCCGTGGGTTACAGTGCCTCGGAAGGAGTTTCTCTGGCGATTATCCGCAAGATCCGCACGTTGTTCTGGGTCGCGGTGGGACTGCTGCTGGCTACCCGGTATTCGGTTTCCCTCAAAGGCCGCAGCGAAAAAGGGACGTCCCCGGTCCCGGTATCAAAATGAAAAAGCTTATCGTCAACGCGGATGACTTTGGGCTGACGGAAGGCGTCAACCGCGCCATTTTTGACGGCCACCGGCGCGGCATCATCACGAATGCCAGTCTGCTGGCCAATGGCAAGGCGTTTGAGGCCGCCGTGGAAGCGAGTCATGCGGCAGAGACCCTGGGAGTTGGAGTCCATCTGAACCTTACCGATGGCCCGCCGATTGCCACAGCCGAGACTGTCGCCTCGCTGCTTTCTGCCGGAGGAGTTTTTCCAGGGAGCCCTTTCGCCGTAGCCCGGCGGGTGATGCGGCGGGAGATTAAGCTTGATGAGGTTGAGCGCGAGTGGAGAAGCCAGATTAGCAGGATTGTTTCGGCGGGCGTCCCCGTCAGCCACCTGGACGGCCACAAGCACATCCACCTTTTGCCGCCGCTGTTCGATGTAGCCGTCAAACTTGCCGGTGAATTTAAGATTCCCTGCATCCGAACCACCCTGGAACCGCTGGCGGCGGGCTTGGGATTGTTCCGTCCGGGCGCCGGGCGCAAGCCGGGCGCGGCAAAGCAATTTGTGGTTGCGCGGGCGCTTTCCGGGCTGGCGGCCTGGCAAAAGAAGAAACTTGCCGACGCCCGATTGCGCTGGCCGGAACACTTTTACGGGCTCAGCCAGACAGGCTTTCTGAATGCCCGCAGCGTCGATCGAATTCTTCGCGGACTCGCGGAGGGCACAAGCGAGTTGATTTGCCATCCGGGATATCTTGACCGGGATCTGCTCGCGGCCCGCACCCGGCTGCTCTCGCAGCGCGAAACCGAACTGGCCGCTCTAACGCGGCCGGGCCTCAAAGCGCTTGTGGCAGAATTGGGTATTGAATTAATTTCCTACAGGAACCTGGCTGCGGCCCGGCATGGAACCGAAGAGATGATAAAGGAAAGATCCCTCTCAGATCAGGGGGA
>CAYWMN010000029.1:0-1687 GCA_964459065.1 uncultured Acidobacteriota bacterium
CAATCGCGCTTTGCCCCGCTGAGGATAGTACCGGGTGCGTGGCCAGAGGTCGTAGAGTCCTTCGAGCAAGAGAGGGACGACTGGAAGATGGAGCCGTTCCGCCATGACGCCCACTCCAGGCCGAAATCGCATCAACCGACCGTCCCACGTACGCTCGCCTTCCGGGAAAATCAGCGTTGAGTATCCCTTCTCAGCAAGCCATCCGGCGTGGCGCAACGCCTCCTGCGCCCGCGCGGGATCATCGGAAATAAGGTAGCCGTTGAACACCAGCCTTGTCCAGAACAGCGCCGCCCCGGAATGGCCCCGGAACGCGCCTTCGCCCATCGCTACCGCAATGCGGCGGCGAAGGCGCCCCGGCAAGGACCGCAGGATAAAGGGGGCGTCAAAAAAGCTCTGGTGGTTTGAAACAAACAGGACTGGCTTGCTGAAGTTGCGAAGTTTCTCAAGACCGCGGACCTCGCCGCGGACATAAAGGCGCAAGAGTGGAAATGCCAGGAGGTCTTGCGCAGCTTCGCGCGCGATTGCCGCTGGCCGGGAAATCTGCCATCGAGGTTCAGACGGACCGGCAACGACTCGCTCCGGATGAGCCTTTTGCAAAAGGGCTTGTCGCGCGGCTCCACGCTTACGGTCCTGGACGTCAAGCAATGGCAAGTCTCCGGTTTGGAATGGCGTTTGGATCAATTTTTCAACGTCTCCAACCGTCTGTGCCTGCCCGAGCGACTGCTCATCGAACTGATAACCGTGCGTTTCCAGCCAGGTCAGCAGCTCAATCCGGTCGAGCGAGGAAAACCCCAAATCCTCAGCCAGACGCGCCTGCGGACGAAGCCGTTCGGCTGGTGCGCCCAGCCGCACCAGGAAATCACGCCAATCACCTTCGCCTTTGCCCGCCGGGGAAGGCCCCGTCCCTCCGGCCTCGCCATTCACCCAGCGGGTAATGCGGGTTCGCTGAAGCTTCGCGGTTGAAAGCGTGCGCGGAAGCGAAGGTTCCGGCCAGAGGGAAAAGCCGCGAATCCGCTGGTGCGGCTCAAGCATGCGGTTAGCCCTGGCTACAGCAGCTTCAAGTTCAGTCTCCCCCGCGTCCGCCACAGGCACCATCACGGCGTGGACCAGCGTCCGTTCCGTAGCGCCCGAATTTCCGGTAGCCGCGGAGGTTTTTCCCACCACCGCCGCCTCGCGGACCTGAGGCTGCTCGCGCAATGCCTTTTCCACGTCTTCCGGGTAAACGTTCAGCCCTTCAGCGGTAACAATCACTTCCTTCTTGCGGCCCAGATAAATCAGATTGCCTTGCTCATCAAACCGCCCCAGGTCGCCCGTGTGCAGCCACCCATCCTCAAAACTCTGCCGGGTGGCCTCCCGGTCCTGGTAGTAGCCCGGCGAAACATTGGCGCCCCGCACCAGAATTTCACCATCCTCGGCAATGTGAGTCTCTGCCCCCGCCAGAGGGCGTCCCACCGACCCGCGACGAATCTTGAAAGGATGGGTAATGGTGATGGCGGGAGCCGTTTCGGTCAGCCCATAACCCTGGATGACGGCATATCCCAGAGTGTTCCAAAGTGATTCAACCTGCGCTGGGAGTGCGGCTCCGCCCGACACAAAGGCCCACATCTTCCACCCCAATCGCTGATGGACGCGGCGAAACTTCCACCAGCGTTTGGGAACCGACCAGTGCTCTTTTGCCGCCCGCTCA
>CAYWMN010000029.1:1697-23129 GCA_964459065.1 uncultured Acidobacteriota bacterium
GCTCAAGGTCCGCCTGCGTGGCACCATCACCGTTGGCGGCGATTTGCGCGCGCGCCCAGGCCCCCATGGCCTCAAGCTGCCGGGGAACGCAGATCATCACGGAGGCTCGGCGGTCATGAATCATCCGGACCAGATTGGAGGGAGCTTGGCTTTCAGGGAAAATCACCACCCCGCCGAGGAATTGGGGAATAAATAACGCCGTGACCTGGCCGAACAGATGGCTGAGCGGGATTAAATGCACAAAGCGGATAGGCCGAAACGGAATGCTGAGGCTTTCATAACGACGGATCTCGCGCTCCACCGGCTCCAGGTTCGCGAGCAGGTTGCCGTGGGTGATCATGACACCGCGCGGCTCTGCCGTCGTGCCTGAAGTAAACACAATCTCCGCCAAACCATCACGGTCTGTAGCCCTTGGCGGTTCAATCTTTTTCGGCGGAGCGGGCAGCGTTTCAAGATCGCTGAGGAAGAACGGCTCGGCGTTGCCGGCCTTGGATGGGTCCGGGGCGTTGCGTTCCCGGACCGCTTCGTCAGTAATCAGCAGCCGAGCGTGAGTTTTTTCAGCAATTCGCTGCAAGAATTCAGGCGAAAATCCCGCATCCACCGGAACCACCGTTGCCCCCGCCAGCACGCATCCGTAAAACGCCATTGCCCAGCGAGCCCCCGGCGGAGCCCACAGCAGGACTCGGGAAGCTTCCCGTCCCGGCTCCGATCCCAGGCCCTTTGAGCGCAGCCACTGCGCAAACGCCCGGACGCGGTCCACAACCTGGCGGTAACTGTAAAACTGCGCACGATAGGGGCCTTGCTCAATAAAGGCGGTATCTTCGCCCCGGTCAGCCATGCGCAGTATATAGGACGAAAGCATAGGCGGCAGTCCCGTTAACACTGGAGGGCGAGGACTTGTCTGCGGCGCGAAATCAGAAAGCCTTCCCTTTTGCAAAGTGCGATTATTGAAACAGCGATGTCAAGCGGATTTTAAGTCAAATGTAGCAATACCCGCTCGCCTTGCCCATGACCTGGAGTTGCGGTACGATCAAATTGTTCTCCGAGCCTTTGAGCGCTAAGGGATCATCGAACAACCTATGCCTCGCAGGCCGACAGGGTACGCGGAGAAATCCCCGTGCCTCCCGTGTTTGGAAAGGGGAATCCGCCTACGCCGCGCATAAGTAGGCCTTTTTATTTTTGGCGTTATTTGGGGCAAGCGCAGCAGGAACCGGAAATAGATGGGTCCATCGTCCGGCTGCTGAACGATTCGGCAGAGCCTATGTTACAGGACAAGTACGGGCGCAAAATTCACGATCTGAGGATATCCGTTACGGACCGGTGCAACTTCCGGTGCGTCTACTGCAAGTCGGCCGATCCCGAGAACTACTTTCCACACCACAACTTATTGGAATGGAAGGAGTTTATAAGGTTGGCACGCATCCTGGCGGGCATGGGAATCCGCAAGATCCGCGTGACGGGCGGCGAACCCCTGCTACGCGGCGGGATCGTTGATTTTCTGGAACAGCTGAGCCGGATTGAGGGCATCGAGGACCTGGCCGTGACCACGAACGGCTATCTGCTTCAAGAAAAGGCTCGGGAGATGGCCCGTGCAGGCGTCCGGCGGGTCAATGTCAGCATGGATGCGGCCCATCCGGAAAAATTCGCGGCCATAACGCGAACTCCGGGTTCTTTTGAGCGCGTGCTCAGAGGAGTGGACGCAGCTCTTGAGGCAGGGCTCGACCCGGTAAAAGTCAACGTGGTGCTGGTGCGTGGATTTAATGAAGGCGAGATTCTGGGCTTTGCCAGGCTGGCGCGTGAAAAGAACCTGATCGTTCGTTTCATCGAGTTTATGCCTTTGGACGCCGATCACGCTTGGAACCGTCAACGGGTGGTGACCGCGGAAGAAATCCTGAACACCATCCGTCCCGTCTTCCCGCTCGTGGAGCTTCCTCGCCACGAGGCCAGCGAGACCGCCCTGCGGTATAGTTTTGAAGACGGCCGGGGGGAAATCGGCATCGTGGCCCCGGTTTCCATACCCTTTTGCGGCCAGTGCAGCCGCATCCGCATCACGGCCGACGGGAAAATTCGTACCTGCCTGTTTTCTCTTGCGGAGCATGATGTGCGGCAGGTCATCCGCGGCGGCGCAAGTGACGAAGAGATCGAAGAATACATCGAGCGCGCCGTTTACCATAAAGAGCCAAGCCATCGGATCAACGAACCGGATTTTGTACAACCGTCGCGAACCATGGTTTACATCGGCGGCTAGCGTGAAGCATGGACCTTGTTGGGGAGCCGCCTGCGAAGAGCCAAGACGGAACAGGTTCAGAATGGTAAAATAACGCTATGGGTAACGTAATGATGGGCGCGGTCACAAGTCCGCAGAACCATCTTCTTGAGCACTATACGGAGTTGTCCGAGCAGGCCTTGGAGGAGCGCATCCGGCAGGCTAAAACCGCGCTGGGCTCCCGTGCCGTGATTCTGGGCCACCATTACCAGCGCGATGAAGTCGTCAAGTTCGCCGATTTCCGCGGCGATTCGCTGAAGCTTTCGCGCCTGGCGGCAAACCGTAAGGAAGCGGAATTCATTGTTTTCTGTGGCGTCCATTTCATGGCGGAGAGTGCGGACATTCTGCGGGACGAGCATCAAGTGGTCGTCCTGCCGGACTTAAGCGCCGGCTGCTCCATGGCGGATATGGCTGACATCGACCAGGTGGAAGTCTGTTGGGAAGAAGTCTCACAGCTTTCGAACGGCCGCATCGTTCCGGTCACCTACATCAATTCCACCGCAGCCATCAAGGCCTTCGTCGGCCGCAACGGGGGCGCGGTTTGTACTTCTTCCAACGCGCAAAAAGTCATGGAATGGGCTTTTGAGCGCGGAGAAAAAGGTTTATTCATTCCCGATGAACACCTGGGACGGAACACGGGTTACCGGATGGGAATTCCGCTCGATGAGATGGCGCTGTGGGACCCGCACCAGGAAACGGGCGGGCTCAGCGCAGACAAGATTCAGCGGGCGCGGGTGATTTTGTGGAAAGGCCACTGCTCAGTCCATCAACGCTTTCTACCCGCCCATGTTGAGCGGGCGCGAAACGACTACCCGGGAATTCGCGTCATCGCCCATCCGGAGTGTAGCTGGGACGTTTGCCAGATGGCGGATTACGTCGGATCCACGGAATTCATTATCCGGCAGGTCCAGGAAGGCGGGGCCGGCAGCCAGTGGGCGATCGGCACGGAAATTCATCTGGTCAAGCGGCTGGCGCAGGAAAATCCCGACCGTACCGTGATTTCGCTCGATGATTGCGGATGCTTGTGCAGCACCATGTATCGGATTTCACCGCAACATTTATGCTGGACGCTTGAAAACCTGGTCGAGGGTCGTGTGGTGAACAGAGTACAAGTGGATGATGAGACCCGGCATTGGGCGCGCGTGGCGCTCGACCGAATGCTGGAAATTGTGTAAGGCCCGCCAGGGTTCAAAATCTGCTTCCAACAGGGTGCTTGAATGAGGGAGCAAGAAGAAAGCCGGGACGAACCTGCCGTCAATCGAAGGAGCGCAGGTGCGAAGACACAGGTCATGACGAACAAATACTTCAGCCGCGAAGAAGCTGAGCAGATGCTGCCGCTGATAGAGGAATCTCTCAAGCAGGCTCAGTCTCAAAAACAGGAGGTCGAGGCCCTGCAAAGCGAGTTGGCCAACGCGGCGTCACGCATTATGATTCTGGGGGGTTCTCGTCCGCCATACTCTGACTTAGTCAAGAAGAAGTCAGAACGCGATGAGATCTCAGCTAAAATCGTTGAGACCCTGGGCCGGATTCAGCAGACAGGCTGCCTTGTCAAGGATCTTGATGAAGGCTTGGTTGACTTCCCCTGCCTGATCGAGGGGCAGGAAGCCTTCCTGTGCTGGAAACTCGGCGAAAAAAGGGTCGATTACTGGCACGGGATCGAAGAAGGCTTTGCAGGACGGAAACGGATCGATAGTGGATCATCGGACTCCCCGCCTTCTGGTCCGGGGCTTGTTCACTAGACCCCTTCCGCCTGGGGAGATGGGATCTCCAGGGCGACAAGGGTATTAGGACGGAGCGGCGTATCATCAAATAGCCAGGAGCCGCAAACTAAATCTTGGATCGTTGGGAACGAAAGGGAAAACACAATGTCACTTCCACTGCGCACTGAATGGGTCCGGAAACGCACCGGACCGATCGTAACTCAGATGCACTATGCCCGGAACGGCGTGGTGACGGAGGAAATGGAGTATGTCGCCAAGCGCGAAAAGCTCTCTCCGGAACTGATCCGCGATGAAGTGGCGCGTGGCCGCATGATTATCCCCGCCAACATCCGCCACGTCGAGCTTGAGCCGATGGCCATTGGAGTCGCGTCCAAATGCAAGATCAACGCCAACATCGGGAATTCGGCGACGACATCGAACCTTGAAACCGAGCTTGAAAAATTGCATGCCGCCGTGCACTTTGGCGCCGATACGGTGATGGATCTGTCCACTGGCGGCGACATCCACGCGATTCGCGAAGCGAATCTCCGCCACAGCCCGGTGCCCGTCGGCACCGTACCCATCTATGAGGCCCTTTCACGGGTGAAGCGGGTCCGAGACCTGACTCCTTCCGTCATGCTGGAAGTGATCGAGGAGCAGGCCCAGCAGGGCGTTGACTATATGACCATCCATGCCGGAGTGTTGCAGGAGTATATCCCCATGACCCGCAATCGCATCACCGGCATCGTGAGCCGGGGCGGCGCCATTATGGCCGAGTGGTCAGCGGAAAATAACCAGGAAAATTTCCTTTACACTCACTTCGACGATATCTGCCGAATCTTCCAGAAATATGATGTTTCATTTTCCCTGGGCGACGGACTCCGGCCCGGCTGCCTGGCCGACGCAAGCGACGAGGCGCAGTTTGCCGAACTCAAGACGCTGGGTGAGCTAACCAAGAAAGCTTGGGAGCACGACGTGCAGGTCATGATCGAGGGCCCGGGGCACGTTCCCATGGACCAGATCAAACTCCAGGTGGACAAGGAAAAGGAGCTCTGCTACGAAGCGCCGTTCTACACCCTCGGGCCGCTGGTCACCGACATCGCTCCCGGCTACGACCACATCACTTCAGCGATTGGCGCAGCAATGATCGGCTGGCACGGCGCAGCGATGCTTTGCTACGTCACCCCTAAGGAGCACCTGGGGTTGCCGGACAAAAACGATGTTCGGCAAGGGATCATTGCATACAAAATCGCCGCGCACGCGGCTGATGTGGCCCGCCATCGTGCCGGCGTTCGAGACCGCGACGACGCGCTCTCTTATGCCCGGTTCCTGTTCAACTGGAACAAGCAGTTTGATCTATCGCTCGACCCGGAAGCGGCCCGCGCCATGCACGACGAAACCCTGGCCGACGAGTACTACAAAGACGCCGCCTTCTGCTCCATGTGCGGTCCCAAGTTCTGTTCCATGAACACCACACAGGTCATGGAAAAACACCTCAACCTCAATCAGAAAGAGCGCGAACAGAAATTCGTGCAGTTGCTGGCCAAAGTCGAAAAGTAAACGGCGGGAAGCGAGCCGGGCCAACCGGCTCCTTTTCGAAAAAGGCCGGGTCTACCCCATTCTGATGTCTTGTAAAGGGGGGGAGGGGATCAGGCTTGTTCGCCGGCCAGCGATGCCGCACTGCGGGACTTTGACATTCTTCGGGTTTGGAGCGCCTGCCGGTCGCGGAAGCCCCCGCGGCAGGTGAAGACCCGCGCGGGCGGCAAATTGCGCCAGATGGTGCGGCACTGAATGGAATCGAAATACTGTCTGAGGAAGGGCAATGAAGAATGCCGTTGGGCTTTCCCGTTCTCGAACCGGAAGCCGTGGACGTATTGATACTGGGTATAGACGCTTCTTTCGTCCATGAAGGGGTCGAGATTCTCCAGCAGGATGCGCTGGCGGTCATCCGGCATGAACCGGAGCGATAAGGATGAAACGACGGCATCCACCCGACGGTAACCACGGCGCCGCAACTCGCTGCCCAGGTTTTCCGCGCGGGAGTTCACCAGCACCAGCCGGGGATCAGGAAAACTCTCTTTGAGGCATCGAATAAGATCCGGGTTAATTTCAAAGGCCAGCAGAGTCGCATGGCTGGGGAGCTTTTCCAACAGCACTCGCGTAATGGCGCCGGTGCCCGCGCCCAGTTCAACAACGGTGCTGACGCGGTCGATGGGGAGCCCTTCCAGCATGGCGCGGGCAAGATGCCGCGAACTGGGAGCGATCGAGGCGGTGCTTTGAAAATCCGAGGCCGCAGCCAAAGCAAACGTCGTGAAGCTCCGGATTTCTCTTGCCGCTCTGGCCAGAGAGCTTTTACAGGCTCCGATTGTCTTGTTCATGGTCTGGGTGCTCTTCAACTCTTTCAGGGTCTTTTTCGCTGGGTGCTTTCTGCTCTACCTTCCCGCAGCACAAGGGTCTATCGATTTGCCTGCCGGGTGAATAGGACATCATACACCAATAAGGCTCAACTCTCATCCTAACCCTAAACCATCACCGGACGTTTGGCGCGGCTGCGGGATTTCTGTTCTTTCGTGCCATAATCAGAAAATAACAGGGGGGAACATGGCCAAGCCTGGGACGGACCTCAAAACTCGAAATGAATTCAACCGGTGGGCTGCCGCCGGACGCGGCGAAGAGATGGAAAACCACCATCTTCCCATCACCCTGCCGGTTCTTGAGATGATGCAGGTTGAACCTCAGGATGCGATTCTGGACCTCGGATGCGGGAGCGGCTGGCTTTGCCGCCGCCTGGCGCGCCAGGCAACCGAAGGGCACGTGGTAGGCGTTGACCTCTCCGCGCAGATGGTGCGCCGCGCTCGCGCCTTAAGTTCCGAATATCCAAACCTCACATTTCTGGAAGGGGCTGCCGATAGAATTCCTTGCCGGGAAGGTGCTTTCACCAAACTGATTTCGGTGGAGTCGGCTTACTATTGGACCCACCCCGGCAGCGGCATCCAGGAGGCGTTCGGCGTTCTTGCCCCCCAGGGGTCGGCATGGATTCTGATCAACTACTACACGGAAAATCCTCATTCTCATCAATGGGGTTCGGTCGCCAAGGTCCCGACACACCTGCTTTCTGCCCTGCAGTGGGAAGCCTTGTTCCGCAAAGCAGGGTTCTCCATGGTGCAGCACCGGTTGATTCCGGACCCGACGCCAGTGCCTGAAACCTACACGGGCGAGTGGTTCCGCGATGCCGAGCAGATTCGAAATTTCAGGGCTATCGGAGCCTTGCTCGTCTGCGGCCGAAAGGGAGACGCCTGAGCACCGCGACGGCAATCATCGGTTCTTCTGGCTCCGCCCGTTTGAAGCCCCGGCCGGAGTTTTTGATTGTTGGATGAACTAAACCGGCGAATTAGCGAAAACCGTCTGCTGGCAGGGACATTGCTGTGTGCAACAGCGCTGGTAGTTTTCTCAGGGGCGCTTTCAAACGGGTTTGTCTACGACGACGGCCCACAGATTCTGCAGAACCCTTTCGTCCAAAATCCTCACCTGTGGAAGCGCATCTTTACCGGCTCGGTCTGGTCTTTTCAGGGAGCCGGAACCAATTTCTACCGGCCGCTGCAGTTTGTCTGCTATTGGGTTCTCTACCGCATTGCCGGCCCGAATCCAGCCGCCTTTCACCTGTTGAACTGGCTCCTCTATGGCGCGTCGGCCTGGCTGGTCTACCGCGTCGGACGCGAATTCATTGAAAACGAGCTTGCCGCCTTTGCCGGGGCGCTGCTGTGGGCTCTCCACCCCGTCCACGTTGAGGCGGTGGCCTGGATTTCCGCCCTGCCGGATGTCGGCTTCGGGTTTTTCACCCTTCTGGCTTTCCTGTTCTTTCTCCGTGCTGAAAAGGACCCGTCCCGGCGTCTGGCGGGACACGCCCTGGCGCTCCTCGCCTTCTTCATTGCGCTCTTCTTCAAGGAAATGGCGCTGAGCTTTCCCCTGCTGCTGCTGGCGTACTGGCTGTTCGCTGGCCAACCGGAGCGATGGGTTCGCCGCGGGTTGCGCTGGCTGCCATACGTGGGCGCGACGCTCGTCTACGGAGCCATCCGGCATTCCGCCCTGGGCTACTTCAGCGAGACGGCCCACTTCTGGGACATCTCGCAAAGGGTGATCGCTGCAGCCGTCGGGCTGCTGGGACAAGACACCCGCATTCTGTTCTGGCCCGTCCATTTGAATGTTTTCCGAATATTTCACCTTGGCCCCAGCCTGCGTTCACCCTGGCCGTGGATCACGCTGCTGGTGATCTTGAGTTCGCTCTGGCTTCGGAAGCGAGAGCCCCGCCTGGCGTTTCTGATTGTCTGGTGGCCCGTTACCTTATTGCCGGTTCTCGATATCCGCCAGCTCAGTTTTCCGCGCCTGGCGGATCGCTTTCTGTATTTTCCTTCCGTTGGCGTCTGTCTGGCCGTTTCCTTTCTGCTTTTGGACTGGCTTCTGCGCCGCCTTCCCCGCGCTCAATGGGTTCCGGCCGCCGGTTTAGGCTTGGCAATGCTGCTTTGCGCCTCTCAGGCCGTTCGCGCAATCCCACACTGGCGTGACAACAACACGCTGATCAATTATTCGCTGAAGCAGTCGCCGAAAGCGCCTCTGCTGCACATGGCGCGAGGAGTGGTGCTGGAATATCAGTACGGCGATCTTGCCGGTGCGCTCAAGGAATACAATACGGCCATGCGGTTAAACCAGGAAAGCTCCTGGCCGCTCGGCCTTGACCACGATTACTACCTGGCTCTGGGTCGGATTGCCTTGCGCCGGGGCCATCGGCAAAAGGCCATCGAGGATTTCAAGAAAGTGCTGCGCGTGGCGCCCAACAGTTCGCAGGCGTACGACGCGCTGGGGGCGGTCTATTTCCCGGAGGGCAATTACTCGAAAGCGGCAAGCTATTTTGCCCAATCCGTCAAATTTGACCCGCAGGATCTGGGCGCGCTCTTTTACCTGGGCACCTGCGACATGGAACTCGGCAAATATCGAAAGGCCGCCCGCGAGTTCCGAGCGGCGCGCAAAATCGATCCCAATTACTGGCAGGCTTACAACGCGGAAGCCCGCGCGCTCGAAGCCGCCGGCGAATCCGCCGCCGCGGCGCAGGTCCGCCGCATGATCAAAAAGCCGTAGTCATGCAGGGGCTTCGCTGGCCTTGCGATTACCGCTTTTGCCGAATTTCAGAACGGCACCGCTGTCGGTCAGCAAGCCAATTGGGACGGAGCACTCTCCGCCAGGCACTGCCTGCCGGATGCCTCGCAAAAAGACGTCGCCAATTTCGGGAACACCCCTTTCGCCTACAGTTCTTCTACTCAATATACGCTTGAACGCCTTCGCCCAAAAGGCGCCTCCCCAACCGAGGCAGGAAAAAACTCAGAAACCACCGGCCTCCACGCGCCGCCGCCGAACGGCGACTCGGTAGGGGACTCCCGCAGCGGCCTAATGCAGTATAATGATGAACCGATGGTGGTCGCCCGGCGGATACTTTTTTGCGGACGGTTGCAGGGCAAAAGGCAGGCGGCGCGTTTGGCAGACAAGCGAGAAACTTAGCGGCCCCTGAGTTTTCCTGAAAAAATACAGCGACAATCACTAGAACCAGGCTCAATGAAGGAGCACAACAGGGAGGAACGATGGCTCAGTTTGTGAAGGTTGCCAGTTTGTCTGAACTTGCGGCGGGAACGTGCAAGGCCGTTGAGGTCAGCGGCAAGTCGATCGCCATGTATAACGTTAACGGGACAGTCTATGCGACGGACAACGCCTGTCTTCACCAGGGCGGGCCGCTCGGCGAAGGAACCCTCGAAGGCGACATCATCACCTGCCCGTGGCACATGTGGCAGTACAACGTGCGCACCGGCGAGAACCTGGAAGACAGCCTGCTGAAAGTGGATACCTATCCCGTCCGCATCTCGGGTGATGACATTGAGGTTGAAATCTGACGCGGCTGCGGCCGGCTCATGGTGGTTGGCGGCAACAGTGATGGACCCAACGCACGCCGATTTACAAAACGTCCATGCGGGAACTCAGGGCGCCCGGACGGGAGTCATTGATCTGACGCATACGATCGATGAGGGCTCGCCTTACTGGCCCGAGAAAACCCCTGGAACGCCTTTCCACGTCTCGGTAGCCGCCAACTACGAACCGGATGGTTTTTACGCCCGGCATCTGGTGATCCCGGAGCATTTTGGAACGCATATGGACGCTCCGGCTCATCTCGATCCGAAGGGCAAAACCATCGATCAGCTTCCGGCAGAAAAATTCCTGAGCCCCGCCGTGGTGATTGACGTGAGCGCTGCGGCAAAATCGCAGCCCGATTACCGGTTGAGCGCTACGGACGTTGAACACTGGGTCAGGCAGCACGGCCCGATTCCGCAAGGGGCACTGGTGCTGGTCCGCACGGGTTGGGACGAGCGCTGGCCTTCCCAGGCGGAATACGTGAATGCGGACGCCCGGGGCGTCATGCACTTCCCTGGACTCTCCGTCGATGCGGCGCGCTTCCTGCTGCAACACGCTCACCCTGTGGGGATCGGAATCGACACGTCCAGCATCGACTACGGTCCGTCAGAGGATTTCCCGGTTCATCGTCTGACCCTTTCAGCAGGGCTTTATCATCTGGAAAATGTGGCGAACCTCAGCCAACTGCCGGCCAGGGGCTTTACGGTGATTGCGCTTCCGCTCAAGCTGCGCAACGGCTCCGGCAGCCCCGCGCGCGTCCTCGCTCTGCTTGGAACCGAAGCCTCATCTTTAAGCTGAAACTTATGCCCGAACTCCCGGAAGTTGAAACGGTTCTTCGCGGCCTGCTGCAATCGGGCCTCGGACGGCGCATTGCGCGGGTGGAAGTCAACCATTCAGGAGTGATCCCGGGCAACGCCAAAACCTTTGCAGCGGGAATCGAGGGCCGCCGGATCGTCGCCATCTCCCGCAAAGGCAAGGTTCTGGTGGCCGAGCTTGCCGGCCCGGAAAACGCCCGCCGCACCTATCTGGTGATGCGCCTTGGCATGACGGGCCAGATCACCGTGGAACCCTGCGCGGCCCCGCTGGCACCGCACACCCACGTCAGGATGCAGTTTGAGGATGGGAAAAAAGAACTGCGCTTTCGGGACGCCCGCCGCTTTGGGCGGCTGCGCTGCTTGACGCACCCGGAACTGGAAGCGCTTCTGCAGAGTCTCGGTCCCGATGCGCGCCGGATGACCGAAGATGATTTTCTCGTTGCCATGCGAGGCCGCCGCGGCGCCATCAAAAGCTGGCTGATGAACCAGCAGATGCTGGCGGGACTCGGCAACATTTACGCGGACGAGGCATTATTCGAAGCCCGCATCCATCCTCTTGCGCAACCCGGCCGCATCCCGGCCGCGGCCGCCCGGCGCCTCTACAGGGCCATGCAGAAGGTCCTCAAGAAAGCCATCGAACTCCAGGGCACCAGCTTCCGCGACTATATCGACATCGAAGGGCGTCCCGGAAATTACCTGCCTAAACTGCGCGTCTATCAGAAGAGCGGCGAGCCCTGCCCCCGCTGCCGGTCCACGATTCGCCGCCTGGTAATCGCCGGACGCAGCAGCCATTTCTGCCCGCAGTGCCAGCGCCGGCCGCGCCGCGTAGCCGCGATGCGAGGACCACGCAAGTCCCCATCGAACGCCCGCTCCCGCTGACCGCTCCGGCCCTCCCGCAAAGCTTCTGGCATCCGGATACAGTTCTGGTATAATCCAGACTCGTTTTGCAAGCGTAGGCTACCGGTCGAAAGTCAGCAGGAGTCGCCATGCTCTTCAAGACCTTCAGCGCGGCAACGTTTGGAATCGATGCTTACCTGGTGGAAGTGGAGGTTGACATCTCCGCGGGCAACGGTAACTTCATGACGGTGGGCCTTCCGGACGCGGCGGTCCGAGAAAGCCGCGAGCGGATCAAATCCGCCATCAAGAACTGCGGTCTCGATTTTCCTTTCCAGAACATCACCGTCAATCTCGCTCCCGCAGACGTCAAAAAGGAAGGCTCGGGCTTTGACCTTCCCATCGCGCTCGGCATTCTGGGAACCACCGGCGTTCTGCTGAAAAATGACCTGAAGGGTTACGCGTTTCTGGGCGAGCTTTCACTCGATGGCGGAATCCGCCCCATCAAAGGCGGGCTTTCCATTGCCGCCATGGCCAAACACAAACATATCCGGAAGCTCGTGGTGCCGGCGGAAAACGCTCCCGAGGCAGCCGTGGTGCGTCATGTGGAAGTCTACGGGATGCGCTCCCTGCCGGAAGTCCTGGACCTGATCAATGAGACCCGGGAATTCCATCCTGTCAAAGTGAACACCGCAAAAATGCTGGATCAATCCGGCCAATCCACCATTGACTTCCGCGACGTGAAGGGACAGTTGCACGCCAAGCGCGCCATTGAGGTGGCAAGCGCCGGCGGGCACAACATCCTGATGATCGGACCGCCCGGCGCCGGAAAAACCATGCTGGCCAAGCGCGTTCCCACCATTCTACCTCCGCTCACGTTTGATGAAGCCATCCAGACCACCAAGATCCACAGCGTCGCCGGCCTGCTGGAGCCCGGCGTGGGCCTGGTGGGCACGCGGCCTTTCCGCTCGCCGCACCACACCATTTCCGATGCCGGCCTGATCGGCGGCGGAGCCGTGCCCCGCCCCGGAGAGGTAAGCCTGGCGCACAACGGCCTGCTCTTTCTTGATGAATTGCCGGAATTCGCTCGCAATGTTCTGGAGGTACTCCGCCAGCCACTTGAAGACGGAACTGTGACGATTTCCCGCGCGGCGATGTCGCTTACTTTCCCGTCGCGCTTTATGCTGGCCGCCGCAATGAATCCCTGCCCGTGCGGATTTTTCAACGATCCTTCCCGCGAATGCACCTGCACGCCGCCCATGATCCAGCGCTACGTCTCCAAAATTTCCGGTCCCCTGCTCGACCGCATCGACATCCACATCGACATGCCGGCAGTGAAATATAGCGATCTTCGGCAGAATTCGGACGGCGAAACCTCCGCCGCCATCCGCGAGCGGGTAATCCGCGCCCGCGACCGACAGCTGGAACGCTTTCAGGGCGAGAAAATCTACAGCAATGCGCAGATGAGTCCGCGGCAAATCCGGAAATATTGCAACATCTCGGCCGATTGCGAGCGCTTGCTGGAAAGCGCCATGACGCGCCTGGGTCTTTCCGCCCGCGCGCATGACCGCATCCTGAAAGTGTCCCGCACCATCGCCGACCTCGAACCGGCGGAATCGATCAACGCCGGCCACATCTCAGAAGCAATCCAATACCGGTCGCTCGACCGCAACTATTGGGCGTGAACCGGAATCTCGGGTGTCCGCGCTTCAGCCTGCGATTTCCCTTTCGCCCACCGCGATCCTTCGTGCTTCGGCGAGGTCGATGCGGGCGTGCTTCCGCCAGCCTTACAAGCGCCAACCGCACCGCCTGTATCCTGCAGATGTTTCCTGTATAATAGCTGTTGAAGCGCCATGTTGAAACCGCAGGGCGTGATTTGTTTATATCCCCCAGAACATGTTTCCAAGGGAGGCTTTTGATGGCGGAACATATGGTTAAGTGCGTGAAGTTTCAGAAGGAATTGCCGGGTCTCGATGAGCCACCCTGGCCAGGAGAGCTTGGCCAGCGCATTTACGACAATGTGTCGCAAGAAGCGTGGAACCTTTGGCTGAACCACCTCAGGATGCTGATCAACGAATACCGCCTGGCACCCGCCACCAAGGAAGCCCAGGAGATTATTGCGCAGCAGATGGAACAGTTCTTCTTCGGGGAAAATGCCGCACCCCCGCCCGGATACGTTCCCCAGCAAGGGAAAGAGTAGCGCCGCATTCGCGCGCGAATCTCTGCTTGCCTGAACGCCCTGCGCGTCAAACCCCGCGCAGCACCGAATTCAGCGCGAAAGATTATCGCCGGTGTGGGCCGCGCGGCAACCTGCGCCCAGACACCTGCCGGCTGGTGAACAGCCCCCGCTGCTAACCAGCTCAAGGCCCCCGCTTGTTTTGCTTGATTTATTTGCGTTCTATCCCTAGCATATGGGGTGGAATCGGTTCATGCCCAAAGTCATTCGGGGCAAGGGCGGGAACTGCCGAGAATCCCTTGAAAATCTTTAGGTGCGTTGTCAACCTCGAGGGGTTGGGCGCCATCCTAACCAAAGAGCCCCTGACCGGACGGTAAGATCGCCAAAGCCTCCGGGGCGGGCATCAAGGCAAGCGCAACCGCCGCCGGGCGCCATCGAAGATCGATAGGATTCAGTTGCTGGTGTCCAGGATTTCAACGCGGCGATAAAGGTGCCGCAATAAAAGCAGATGGATTAGGATTCAGGGAGAAACCCATGAAACTCATTTCCAGAGTGGCGATTCCGATTATTTTGGGAGTAACGCTTGTCCCGGCGTTGGTCTGTTCCGCCGCCGGCAGGAAGCCGGACGGCGCCTCGATTTTCAGAGAAAAATGCTCCATGTGCCATGGCGTGAATGGAAAAGGCTATGCCGCCATTCACACCCCCAACTTTACCGATCCCAAGTGGCAGGCGGCGCACAGCAACAAAGAGCTGCTGAGCGCCATCGAGCACGGCGTCAAGGGAACGGCCATGGTATCGTTTGAGGGCAAACTTTCCCACGCGGAAATGCAGGCTGTACTCAACTACATTCGTTCATTCGGTCGCAAGAGCAAGGCGAAGTAGCTTTGCAGAATTATCGAGAGGAATTCAATCGGGACCGAGGCAAGCCCCTTGAGGTCCGCCCCTGAAAGCCCGATTGCTTTGCCGGGAAGCGATCCCGGTAATCGTGAACCCGCAACTCATCAACAAAAGGCAACCAATGCCCATCATCCCCCGCGGGTCCGCGGAGGGCAAACGAACCCAAGCAGGCGGCAGGAATGCGCCTAAAAAGATGCCGGGGCGTTCCGCGGTGTGGTTTTCACCCTTTGGGTCGCTGGCTCAACTCCGGCTTGGAGGCTTTGCGCCACGGAACTGTGAAAACTCAACGACGCCATGCCCCGATGGAGCTGCGATTCCCCCATCCCCGGGCAGAGGCTATTAGGCCAAAGCGCAGGCCGCATTGAAAAAGAGAACGACGAAACTGGCAGGAAACAGCACAGATAATAGAAAGAGGTCCCATCATGGGCAGGAAGTATAAACAAAAAGGCTATATGGACTCCGGCCGCGAGGAACGGGAGAACCGACCGAGGGAAAGGACAGAAACGTTCGGCCCGCGGACGCCCAAAATGCCGGGGCAGCGGACCGTCTGGCGTTGCGGGTCATGCGCAACGGTGCTTCCGGCGGGTGTCGATCCTAAAAGCAAGTGCCCGCGGTGCGGCACGGAACTCCACAGTTGCAAGCAATGCTCGTTTTTTGATTCGGCTAGCCGGTTTGAATGCACCAAGCCCATCACGGCTCGAATTCCTAAAAAGGATGGCCGGAACGAGTGCTCATTTTTTGCCCCCAGGACTACCATCGAACGCCAGACCTCTTCCTCCAGGCCGCTCGACGCCCGGGCGGCATTTGAAAACCTCTTCAAAAAATAACTGAGATCCAAAAGTCTCAACCGCCATCCCGCGGCAGGCAAGGCCTAATGCGCCGAGGTCCGTTCCTGCATCCCTCGCGCTTGCCTCGCCCGGCATGCTTTGCCGACTTCAAAAACTGCAAATTAGGGAATGAAAACCGCGTGAATCAGAGCTACGATAGACTTGGGAATGAAAGAGGTGAGCACACAAGCGTTGCTGATCCTTAATGGCAAAAAATTACTTCCACTAACGCCCGGTGATTGGGAACGGCAATCCGGGTTTGCCCCAGAGAACCGTCTCCTATCATTCCAGGAGGAAACCATGGAACTGGAACTTCATGTTCACGGCACCCATATTGCGCAAAATTTGCGGCGTTATGCCGAACGGCGTTTCCGTTTTGCTTTTCGCCGTTTTAGCCGCCAGGTAAGGCGGTTGCGGATTTATGTGGCGGATATTAATGGTCCGCGCGGGGGAGGCGACAAGCAGTGCCGGATTCTGGCCGACATTGCGCCCTCGGGAAGGTTAGTGCTCACAGAAACCGACCCTCACATGCGAGCAGCGATGGACCGGGCGGCTCATCGCCTGAAGCAAACGCTACGACGTGATATCGAGAGGCGCCGTGCCCGGGAAACCGGCAAAGTCCATATCGGGTCAATTCGCTTCCCAGAGACCGTCAATCAGTCGGGCGCGGGACTGCCCGCAGAGTTTTGATTTCGGCTTGGGAAAGCCGTCCCGATCTCAGGGACCTGCGGGTGCCGCGGGGCCGGTCGCCGGCCCCGCGCTCGCCCTGACAACCCTTAGGGAATTGTGTTAGGCTTAAGGTTTGATGGCTGGAAAGAAAGTATTCCTGGTTCGTGTTGACCTATGGCCCTAATCGCGCCTTCGATTCTTGCCGCAGACTTCGCGCGCCTGGGGGAAGCCATCCGGGAAGTCGAGTCTTGGGGGGCGTCCATCATCCACATCGACGTTTCTGACGGCCATTTCTGCCCGGAAATTTCAGTGGGGCAACCCGTGGTTCGCAGCGTTCGGCAAGCAACCGGCCTGGAGCTGGAAATTCATTTGGAGATCGAACATCCGGAGCGCTATCTCACAGATTTCATTCGTGCTGGGGCGGACCGTATAGCTCTCCACCCGGAGTCTACGCCGGATATCTACAAGGCGGTCCTGCAAGCCAAAGAGCAAGGCGTTAAAGTGGGCTTGGCTCTTTATCCCGGGGCTTACCTGGAAACCACAGGTCCGCTCTTCAAAAAACTGGATTATCTGTTGGTGCTCAGCTCTACGGCTGCGGGCCAAGAGCATGAGTTCATTCCTGAAACCGTCGGCAAGGTCCAGGCCTTAAGCCACGAACGCGAAAAGCAGGGGTTGCGTCTCGCGATTGAGGTTGAGGGCGGCATTGGTCCTGCGCCGGCCGAAGAGTTGGCATTGGCCGGCGCAGACATCCTGGTGGCCGGTTCTGTCATCTTTAATTCAAACGATCACGGAGTTGCTTTCAAGGAGCTGCAAAGTAGAGCCAAACCGGATTTTTTCAACAAGCAGCCGGGGGACAAAGCCGGCGATGAAGTGAGATAATAGAAGCTGGCTGATTTTGCTCCGGGCATTACACCAAAGGACAACCAGACGGATGGTACAAGACAACGCTACCCCACAGGATAAGACGCCAAAACAGCCTGGGGGCGGCACAAACACCCTGAAGCCGCATGCGCGCAGGCTGCAAGCTCCGGCGGGATTGAAATACCGCCTTGCCGCCCTTGCCCTTTTGTCCGCCTCCTTGCTGCTGCTCCCTTCCTGCGTCTTCCTTTATCACCCCGTCGGCCAGAATAATATGCTTCCATCCGGCCAGCAGCCGGACAAGATTCTCTATGAACGGTCGGTTAACGAAATCAAACACGGGCGCTATGACGTCGGCCGCCTGACCCTCCAAACGCTGCTCAACACCTATCCGGACAGTGAATATCTGGCCAAAGCCAAGCTGGCCATCGCCAACTCCTATTACAGGCAGGGTGGAATTTCGGGCCTGACCGAATCCGAATCCGAATACAAGGATTTCATCACCTTCTTCCCCACCGCTCCGGAAGCTCCCATGGCCCAGTTTCGCGTGGGCATGGCCCACTTTCGGCTCATGGGCAAGCCTGACCGCGACCTGACAGAGGCCCGGAGGGCAGAAGCGGAATTCAAAGAGTTCCTCCTCAAATATCCCTCCAGCCCCTTGATGCCGCGCGTCAAGGCTCGCCTGAGGGAAACTCAGGAAGTCCTGGCGGAGGGCGAATTTGGTATCGCCGAGTTCTACTACGAAAAGCACGCCAATCCTGCCGCAAAGTCGCGCCTGCAAGAAATCGTCAACCGCTACCCGAATTTCAGCATGGCCGACAAGGCTTGCTGGTATCTTGCCAAAACCTACCAGCGCATTAAGAAGCCCAAGTCGGCAATCCCTTATTACGCGAGGATCCTCACCGACTATCCGCTCAGCCCCTTGGCGTCTGATGCCAAACAAGAGCTTGCGGAAATGCACCAGCCCATTCCGGAGCCCACCCTGGCAACTCTGGCCCGCGCCCGCGCCGATGCCACCCATGACATTCAGCCCGGCATGTTCCAGCGGATTATGGGTGTATTTTCCAGCTCGCCGAACCTCCAGGCCACGCGGCGTGGCCCGGTCGTTCTGGGCCCCATGACGGGCGGAGTGGAAATGGCCGGAAATCCCGACCTCAAATCACCATCAGGCAACACGGTTGGGGCTGAGCCGGTCAGCGAGTCCAATCTGAAGAACGGAACGGCCGAAGACCCGAAGCAAGCAAAAACGGACGAGGCTCAGGACAACAAGGGAACAGACGCTAAGGAAAAATCGAAGTCCCCGACGGAAGCAGCCACTCATCAAAAAAAGGGGAAGGGACCTCTTCACCTTCTGAGGAAAGTTGTTAAGCCGTTTTAATGCTTTACCCTGCCTCGGCCTGACTTTTTTCTATTCCTTTTTGGCCAAAACGACGATCATTCCATTGAGGCGTACCGGTTCGGTGGTCTCCGACGACAGCAATTCATGGCGGGAGGCTCCTGCTCCCGCGAGAAGGTTCTCACGTGGCACACACAATTCTGGTTGCGGATGATAGTCCCACAATGCAGCGCCAGGCCAGCAGTCTTTTGGCAGCGGAGGGTCTGCAGGTTGTAACGGTTTCCAACGGAGTGGCCGCCATCAAAAAGCTGCCAGCCGTCAGGCCCGATCTGATCCTGGCCGACGTTGAGATGCCCGGAAAAAACGGTTATGAAGTCTGTGAGTTCGTCAAAAATTCCGCTGAAATCCGCCACATTCCCGTGCTCCTGATTTTCAGCGAGTTGGAGCCTTATGAGGCGGGCCGGGGAGAACAGGTCGGCGCCGACGGCTGTGTCCAAAAGCCCTTTCAGCACGACAGCCTGATTGCCGCGGTTACCCAGCACCTGGCTCGGACCGAAATAGCTCGCTCCAGCGGTCCGCCGCCCCCGCCGACGTCGGTTGACTCCGAGCCCACTGCATCGGCCGAACCGGCCGAATCACAGCCAGCGGAGCCGCCACCCGCGCCTGAATTCAACCTCGCCGCCCTTTCTGAAGGCGTCGCGCTCGTGGAGCCCTCCCACAAAAGCCCGCAAGCCGCTCAGCAGGAAGATTTGCAGTCAGTTCCCTATGCTGCCGGCAATACCACGGCCGAGGGGCAGGAAGAATCCTCCGCTGGCGAAGCGCCGGCGGACGCTCCTGAGCCGCTGGTTCAAACCTTCGCAGCCGCTGGCCCCGTCGAAGCAGGAGAGCAGGAAGCTATGACGCCCGCGTCCTCTGAAACAAGCTCATTCCAACCGTCGTCGCAAACAGACTCGCCAGAGCCGGCTGCCCTTGAAATAACGTCATTCCAACCCTCCTCGCAAACCGATGAGTGGGAGGCGGCGGCCGAGAATCCCGAACCTCTCACTGCTGCACCGCAGGCGCAACCGTCGGCCGATTTCAGTCCCGAACTTTCCGCGTCCGGACCCCAGGATACGCCACCCGGGGATAGTTTCCCTGCAGAGTTCCCGTCGCTTCCGACTTATCGCTCCGGTGAAGCTCAGGCGGCAGATCAGCAGGTGGCTCCCGGCGCCGAGCCCGACCCGTCGGCCGATCTCGCCGAAGAGCCTACGCCCGCTCAGCAATCTGCGGAGCAAAATCAATCCGCCATCCAGGAGGAATCGTTGCCGCCCGCCGAACCGGAAACCGCGGAGGGTACGACGGCCGCCGCAATCGATCCTGAACTCCTCTACGCCATCGTCCACAAGGTCGTGCTCAAAATGGCGCCGCCGGCCCTTGAGCAGCACGTCCTTGAAGACATTGCCCGCCAAATCGCTTCGGAACTGGCCACGGAATTCGGCTCCGATCCGGCTTGAAAGTAAACGCGCCGCAAGACCGGCACGCCGCTCAGTTTTCCCCCGCCGCAAGAAGCGCTGGCAACCGTCATGGCAGTAAACTATTGAAAATACATAGGATACTCGTCTTCTGCTGGTCTCCCGCTGATTATTCAGTGGAACCAGCCCGGCCGTGGCCACCGGCTGCTTCCGTAACCCGGGGCCAGGTCTCCGGCCGTGCGGTTTTTGGGTGCCTTATCGTCTGCAGGCGCAACCTCGCAGGTCTGGAAATCAGGGATGTAGCGAGGCCAGGTAGGCTGCGATCGACACCATGTCTCCGACGCTCAGCTTTGCGGCAACCGGTTTCATCAATTGAGCGTCCGCCCCGGCGCGAGCGCCGGTGTGAAAGTCATAGAGTTGCCGGACGATGTAGCTGGGTGAGCGGCCCGCAATAGTGGGCACATTGCCGCTGCCTCTAAGGTCCGGCCCGTGGCAAGTGCCGCACGGAATGGTTTTTCCCGCCCCGCCGGTGGTCGCCAGCATTTTTCCTTTCCGGACGCTGCCCACCGGAGCGTAGGCGATAAATCCGGAAGCGTCGTCGCGCATCTCGGTCAGTTCCAGGTTGACGGGAGTTTCGATAATCCGCTGGCCAATCGGCTCCCTGCCGCCCTCCGCCACCGGAACCAGCATCCAGCCCACCGCGTGCATTCTGGGAACGGTTGGAGTTTCAACCACGCGAATCCACGGTTTGGGTTTCAACCGGGAGAAGTACCGGGCGGCGGCCCGAATCTCTTTTTTGCCCGCCAGGGTTTCGTGCGTGACCATCGCAGAGATGGGACCCGTCTTTTTTGAGCTCCCGCGAAGGCCATCCTTAAAATCGGCCATTTGCTGAACGATGTAGGCCGCGGGCAGGCCCGCCAGGCTGGAGTTTTCAGGGCGGCCCTGGCCGTTGGGCAGGTGGCAAAAGCCGCAGGCCATGACGTGCGGCGGCCGGCCATGCGCCACCACCTCCGGCAGGGGCGGATGCCCGGCAGAATGCCAGTCCGGCGGATTGAATCCATCGTCGATTTGCCGGAGGGTGAACGCCGCACGGCTGCCCGGCACATGACGCAGAGTATCGGCAGCGTGCCTGGCCGGGGGGTGCGATTGATGGGCCCGCGGCTCGACGACAAAGGCCCAGGAAGGAGCAGTCTCCTGCGCCTGCCCGACTTTTGTTTTTTCACCTGGAGTCCGGGCAGGGGCTGCGGCCACCAGCGCGCACAGAACCGCAAGCGCCGTACCGACCGACAGCCCGGCGCGGCGGGGCCGAATCGTCTGCCGGCTCGGTCCGCCGTCGCTGTCATCCAGAGCGCAGCACACCCTCCAGAGCTTGTGCATCTTCATGAGAGAACCCTCCGTGATTCGGGTGGATTGGCGGTAGGAAGTGTAGCACGAGATCGAACGCAGCCCGGCGTTTGAACCCTCTGCCCGGCCTGCGGGCTCACCAACGACGCGTAGCGGCGGCTTTACGCCGGCATTGAAGGGTAGCGCGGATGTTTAGATCAGCGGCCTTTGATTTTTCCGTCGTGGGTTCTTTTACCGCCAGAAGAAAAACGACCGGTGGGCGGGTTGGCAGAGAGGCTTTAATTCGCGGACCAGTCCGGTGTGGTGC
>CAYWMN010000030.1:0-23022 GCA_964459065.1 uncultured Acidobacteriota bacterium
TCTTACGGTCGCCTTCTTTCTGATAGCGCTCAGCGGATCTCAATCTCTGGCCGATCCATTTATGAGTTATCCCGGTGCAAGAGCAAGAGCACTGGGGGGAGCTTTTACGGGACGAGCCTTGCTTGATCCGCTGGGTTTTCAGGCGCGCTTTCAACAACCTGGACCTTCGGTTCAGTCGCTTGCCGAGTTTCTGATTAATGAAATGCGAACTTTTCATGGCCCTTCTGAACCCTAATAAGCTTAGGCCTGCGCGAGGAACCCTCTGCCCGCTATGGGCTTTCGGCGTCATGGGAGGGCACGAGCAGGGTTCTGGACATTCGATCGTGCCACGTCAGGCCGTCGCCGTCGACCAGGGACCAGACAAAGCCGAGCATTAAAGCAGAGGTCGAAACAAGGTACCCAAAGGCCCGCCAGAGACAGTCACTCCTCCTGGGCAGATTGCCTTCGAGGGTACGGACTTCGATGCCTGTCCAAACCAGCCCCGGCGTTCCATTGGCCAGGATCGTAAAGAGTCCAAAGTAGGACATCAGCAGGATGACGCCCAACAATGCGATCACCAAAAGATCCAGGGGGTTCGCCGAGAATTTTCCTCCGGCTTCCCAGTAGATGGTTGTGAAGATGCCGGCAGACAACAGCAGAACAAAAAAGTCGAAAGCACCGGCGAGAAAACGATCGAGGAGAGGCGCAACAGCGCTGGAAGTTGCGGTGCTGGTTCCGGTCCCCAGTGAGGGCGAAGGCTCCATCTCAATTTCCATTGGAGCGGACGGAGCGTGCCGTTCCACGCGAACCTTCTCCGGTGGTGGCTCCCCAACCACGAAGTCGTCGGGTTCGCCGGCGGGGTCTTCCAGCAAAAAGTCATCCACATTACGGCCCGCAGCAGCCGATGGGGTTCTTTCGCCGGGATCGGAAAGGTTCGATGAAGGGAACTCGATAAGGTTCCGCGCACCGGCCGGCTTGCCCATGTCTGCGGGTGGCGCTCCGAAATCAAGGTCGAGGGTCGTGTCGTCGCCCCCCTTGCCCTTGCCGATGCGTTCCCGTCGCCGGCGATACTCCTGCATGCGTTCGGCCAGCTCTTTTTGCCAGTCCATGGGCGCGGTTGGCGCGGATGCAGCTGTTTCAGGCGAATCCGGCTTCGGTGGGTTGCGGAAAGCTTTCCGGTGACTGCGAGCCCCGTCCTGGGTTTCGCTCTCCGGTGGGGGCGCCTTCCCGCCGCCTTTGGACTCACCAAAAATCACGTCGACGGGCTCGCCCCGTTTGGGGGATCGCATCTCGAATGTGAAAAGGGACGGTGTTCGAGACTGTTCCCCTTCCGCCTCCACGAAGCGGTGGCCACATTTTTTACACTGATCAAGTCCGGGAAAGGTGACAAAACCACAGTTCGGGCATTTCATTGCGGGCCGGTACCCCCGTCGAGCGAAAACTTCTCCAGTATGGTAGCAAATTCATGCGTTCTCAGGAAGCGTTTGCGGGTAAAATATGAGCTTCGCAATCTTATGTCCTTTTTCTTTTTTCGCCTGCGAAGCGACTTCCGATTTCGACCGTCCGCTCTGTTCGGTATCGTCTTGACCGTTCTGAGCCTTCATGCGTTTGCACAGCAGGCCCCGCCGATTCCATTGGGGCTTGGAGGGCAAAACTCAACGGTTACTGTCCATGCGGTTTCCCAGGAAAAAGACGGGGATGTCTATAAGCTGCGCGGGCATGTTGAGGTGACCTACGCCGGGACGGCCGTTTCGGCTGACGAGATTTCGTTCAATCAGGCGACCGGCGAGATTGTGGCCAGGGGCCGCGTGACCTATACGAGCCCCGAAGCCCACCTGGAAGCCGACGAAGCCCACTATAACGTTTACACGGGGCAAGGGTGGTTCCTGAACGGGCGGGGCTATATTGAGCCCCGGCTGAAGCCGAAGCCCGGTGTGACGCAACCGCGAAGCCCTTTTTATCTTGAGGCAAAAGTCGTTCAGCGTTTGAATAAACTGGCTTATAAAATTACGGACGGCCGCGTGACCACCTGCCGGTGCGCTCAGACCGGCTGGTCGATTTCAACCCGCCATGCGGACATCAAAGTCGGCGACCGGGTCGTGGCAAAGGGTACCGTCTTTCACTTTCTCCGAGTGCCGATTTTTTACTCCCCCGTCCTGGTGGATTCCATCGCACCGCGTCCCCGCCAGAGTGGCTTTTTATTGCCAACGATGGGCAATTCCAGCCAGAAAGGGTTCACGGTTGGCGACGGTTTCTATTGGGCCATCAATCGCAGCGCCGATCTCACCTTGGGGGGGGACAGTTACAGCAGTCGCGGGCTGGGCGGAAGCGCTGAGTTCCGGGCTCGTCCCAGCGCCGGCAGCAGCCTTGATGTAAGGGCTTTCGGGGTGAACGACCACGGCCCCAACAGGAATTCGCAGCTGGCCGCTCCCGGAGAAAGCCTGCACGCCATCGGGGAAGCCGATAACCTTTGGGGCGGTTTTCGCGGTGTCGTGGATGTGGATTACGCCAACACTCTGGCTTTTCGTCAAACCTTCACCAATAATTTTACCCAGGCCGTCTCTTCCGAGGCCCGGCAGATGGGTTTTTTGACCAAGAATTTTGACGGTTACAGCGCAAACTTTTATGTTTCGCGTTATCAGAACTTTCTTTCAACCACCGGCGGATCGGGCAATTCCATTGCAATTTTGCATGCGCCCAGCTTTTCTTTTTCGGGGATGGACAAATCCATCCACGGATCGCCGGTATATTTCTCCTTCGACACTTCAATAGGATCGGTGGAACGTACTGAGCCGGGATTCAGCACCTCCAACCTTTCCGAGAGGTTTGATGTCCACCCGGAACTGACGCTTCGGCTGAAGCCCTTCTGGCACTTCCACCTGACGCCCTCAGGCGGTTTTTGGTTCACGCGATACGGGACCAGCCTTAAACCCGGCCGCCCCGGACTGGACCGGGTGCTTGGCGACTTTTCCCTGGACCTGCGCCCGCCCTCGTTCGAGAAGGTCTTCGCGCATCCGATCCATGGGTACCTCGTCAAGCATGTGATCGAGCCCGACATCACTTACCGGGTGGTACGGGCCACCGATCCGCAAGACATTATGGATATCGTCCGTTTTGACAACCTTGATACTTTGGCGCAGACCAACCAGATTGAGTATTCGTTAACCAATTCGCTGCTGGTCCGCAAACAGGTGCCTGCCGGGACGCCGGTGCCGCAGGCGCGGGAATTCGCTTCTTTGCGGTTTTCTCAGATCTATTATTTTGATCCCACCTTCGGAGGCGCGCTGGAGCCCGGCAAGCAGATCGTTTACCAGCCGACTTCCGCGCTCACGGGTTTTGCCTTTGCGCAGGGGCGCGCGCTTTCCCCTCTAATTTCCGTGCTGAAGCTGGCGCCTTCTTCGAATTACGACACGGAGCTGCGGGCCGATTTTGCTCCAAACGGAGGCGGAGTCTTGAACGCCGGCATTACTTCCAACGTGCACCGTGGAATTTATGGTTTGTCGCTTACCGATTTCTTTATCAGCCGGACGGCGTCGGAACTGGTTCCGATCACTCCCACGGAGCCTCTATCCCAGATCCCGTCTTATAACTTGTTGCGCACCGTGGCAACTTACGGGAATGCGGGCCGCAGGGGTTTCAGCGGCGCTTTTGGAATTGATTACAATTTTGTCCAGGGGATATCCCAGCAGGTCGTGAGCCAGTTCGGCTATCGGTTCTCTTGTTTCGGCATCAACGCCGAATTCCGCAGGTTCAACCTGGGACCCCTCCGGCACGAAAATGAGTTTCGCGTGGCGGTGTCGCTGTCCAACGTCGGAATGTTCGGCAACCTGCGCCGGCACGAACAACTGTTGTACTGAGCGGTTTTTGCGGCGCCATCGGCGCGCAAGACCAACCCCGGGATAACGGGAACAAGGTTCCCGTGAAGGAGAGATGTCATGGCTTTTCCGACTCATCGCCCCAGGCGACTGCGGCGCACCGAGGCTTTGCGCGACATGGTTCAGGAGACACGCCTTTCGGTTCGTTCGCTGATCTATCCGCTGTTTGTTTGTCCCGGCTCCGGCGTCAAGGACGAGATCGTTTCGATGCCCGGAAACTTCCGGTGGTCGGTCGATTTGCTGGCTGAAGAGTGCCGTGCGGTTTATGACCTCGGCATTCCGGCCGTGATTCTGTTCGGCATTCCGGAAAGCAAGGACGAAGTGGGTTCGGGCGCCTACGATCCCGACGGAATTGTTCAACGGGCTGTGCGGGAGGTTAAAAAAGCCGTTCCCGATCTTCTGGTGATTTGCGATGTTTGCCTGGATGAGTACACCAGCCACGGACACTGCGGGCTGGTCAAGAACGGCGAGGTTGACAACGATTCCACGCTGGAACTGCTGGGGAAAACAGCGGTGACCCAGGTGGAAGCCGGGGCCGACATTGTGGCGCCCTCGGACATGATGGACGGGCGAGTGGGGGCAATTCGGGAGGATCTGGATGCCGCCGGTCACACTCAAACCGCCATCCTGGCCTATTCGGCAAAGTACGCCTCGGCATTTTACGGGCCCTTCCGCGATGCCGCGGATTCAGCGCCGAAGTTCGGCGACCGCAGGTCGTACCAGATGGACCCGGCCAACCAGCGTGAGGCTCTGCGGGAGATTGCACTGGACATCGAAGAGGGCGCGGACATCATTATGGTCAAGCCCGCCCTTGCTTATCTCGACATCCTGTCCCTGGCTCGCATGGAATTTGACGTGCCGACGGCCGCCTATCAGGTGAGCGGTGAGTTTTCCATGATTGAAGCCGGGGCGCGCGCCGGATGGATTGACCGGAAGCGAATCGTTATGGAAAGCCTTCTTTCGATTCGACGGGCCGGTGCCGATATGATCCTGACCTATTTTGCCAAGGACGTCGCCCGGTGGCTCGAGTCCTGATCCGGGCGCCCGGAGCGATGGAGTACTTGCGGTTGCACAGCCTTCAGAGATTCTCATCGGAGAAAGACCGCCGCCGGCGCTGGTGCATCGGGCGGCTGGCGGCGCTTTTGCTGGCGGCCTTTGTGGCCTTGCCGGCCGCCGCCCGGACTGCGAGGTCCGGATCGCTGGCGGGCCGGATTCGCGCCATCCTTCAGGCGAGTCCCGCCCGGCGCGGCTTCTGGGGCGTTGAGGTGGTTCGGTTATCAGACGGCAAGGTTCTCTATGCCCGAAACGCCGGCCATCTGTTCGAGCCGGCGTCTACGATGAAATTGTTTACAACGGCGGCGGCGCTCACCCGGCTCGGCCCTGATTTTGTCTTTCGGACGACGGTTGAAAGCTCGTCTTTACCGGACGCTGAAGGCCGCGTGCCCAATTTGATTCTGGTGGGGCGCGGCGATCCAAATCTTGGCAGCCGCGTCTTGCCTTATCACCTGAAGACCCGAAGGCGTTCGCCCGCTGACATCGACTTCGAGAAGCTTGCCGACCAGGTGGTCGCAAAAGGCGTTCGCGAGGTGACGGGCAACATCGTGGCCGATGACAGCTATTACGTGGACCAGCCCTACGGGCATGACTGGGCCATTGATGATTTGATTTGGGGCTACGGCGCTCCGATCGCCGCTTTGGCCTTCAATGACAACTCACTGGTGCTGGAAGTCGAGCCGGGGAGCGCGGAAGGCGATCCGGCCTCCGTTACCCTGGAGCCTGTTGCGGACTATTACAGCATCAAAAACGAGGTCAAAACAACTGTGGCTGACGTCCCCGCCAAGGTGGAGGTTGACCGGGCGCCGGGCTCGATGGAGCTTGACGTATGGGGACATGTCCCGGTGGATTCGGGCGAAATTAAGGAAGAAGTCGCCATCCGGAACCCGCCACTGTTGATCGGGCGGATGTTTCGCAGGCTGCTTGAGCAACGCGGCGTGAAAGTGGATGGCAAAGTGGTGGTTCACGAGTTGAGCCTGGCTGAGGCGGCCGCCGGCGCCGTCCGTCCCGATTCCGTGGCTCCGGACATCCTGGCCGAGCACGATTCCGTGCCGTTGCGCGAGGATATTAAAGTCACCCTGAAGGTCAGCCAGAACTTGCACGCCGAAATGCTGTTGCGCACCATGGCTCATGTTGCCAGCGGGCAGGGAAGCCGCAAAGACGGCGTGAAAATCCTCGATGATTTTGCCCGGCAACTCAACATCCCTCCGCGCGAGTTTTACTTTGCCGGTGGCTCCGGGCTTTCGCGCGACACGCTGGTGAGCCCCAAAGCTTTCATCAAGCTGCTGGAATTCATGGCCCGTTCCAAAAACTTCAAAGACTTTTTCGAGGCTCTTCCGGTAGCGGGCGTTGATGGCACCCTTGCCGATCGTTTTAAAGATACTGCCGCAAAAGGCTCCATTCACGCCAAGACCGGTTCCATGGAACACGTGAATACGCTGGCGGGATATATCGATCCTCCCGGTGGACGCCGCCTGGCCTTTGTGATTATGGCGAATTCCCACGCCGTGTCTTCGGAGGCCGCCGAGGGAGTGATCGACCGGATCGCGCTGGCCGTCTACCGGCGATTTGCAGCCGGGCGCAAGCTGCGCTAGAAAGAATAGGGAAGGAATTTCGTGAACGAAAAACCGGCAGCGCCCATTGGCGGCGCCACGAAGACGGTCACCATCTTTGGGAGTTCAATGCCGGCCGAAGGCACGCAAGTCTACGACCAGGCGCGGCGGTTGGGAAGGCTGCTGGCCGCAAGTGGCTGGGCCGTTTGCAACGGCGGTTACGGCGGCTTGATGGAGGCCTCGGCGCGGGGAGCGCGGGAAGCGAGCGGCCACACCGTGGGCATTACCTGCAAGATTTGGCCGGCGCCTGCCAATCGCTGGATTGCCGAAGAGATCCGGACCGCGTCTTTTATGGAACGGCTGACCACGCTAATTGAGCGTGGCGATGCCTACATTGTCCTGCCGGGCGGAACGGGAACGCTCGCTGAGCTTTCTCTGGTGTGGGAGATGATGAACAAATCGTCACTGGCAAGATCGATTGGCGGCCCGCGGCCGCTGCTGGTGATGGCTCCTTACTGGCAACCCGTGATCACCTGCCTTGAGCAGGAAGCGCAGATGGCTTCGGGCGCAAAGAAACCGAGGGCCCCCGCCATGGACTTTGTCACCTTGATCGACAGTGTGGAAGAAGCTGCCGACCGCCTGGCGGGCAAAGCCTAGCGCCCGCTTCGACCCGCTTGAAGGGTTATTATTTTCTGACCATGAACGACACCTATTCCGCTTCTGACGCGCTTTGGTCCTTTTCCTGCGAGGTGCTCGAGTTCGGAGCCATCCAGGAACTCCTGCGTGAATTCCTCTCCGGGCCTATCAGCCATCGCTGCATGGAAGGGCTTTTGCCGCAAACTGATCTTGAGACGATCAAGTTGGGCCTTGAGTACGTTCGTGAAGCGAGGGAATACCTGCGGGAGAATTCCCGCCCATCCCTTGGCGGGCTCGAAGATCCCGATCCGATCCTCGAAAAACTTCACATTGAAGGCATGGTCTGCACTGCTAAGGAAATCTTGACCGTCCTTGCGGTGGCGCGCAAAGCGCAGGAGCTGCGGAAGACCTTTGACCGGACGGCGTTTCCGGGCCTGGCCGTGCTGGCGGGCGGCCTCCAGGATTTGCGGCCGCTGCTGGCCGAGATGGGCGGCAAAATCCGCCCGGATGGATATCTTGAATCCTCTGCAAGCCCGGAGCTTGGCCGCATTCGCCGGGCGATTGAACGCCTGCGGGGCGAAGTGCAAGCCACGCTTGAGAACCTGCTGCGGCGCTTCAGCCGCGACAAGGTTCTGCAGGATGGCGTGGTGATGGTGCGGAATGATCGTCTGGTGATTCCCATCCGCGCCGAGGACAAGCGGCGCGTGCCCGGAGTGATCCACGGAGCAAGCTCGTCGGGAGCGAGCGTCTTTCTTGAGCCATTGGAAACCGTTCCCCTCAACAACGAACTGGTTGAGCTGGAAGACCGCGAGTACGCTGAAACGCAGAGAATTCTGGGGGTCTTTACCGACAAGCTTCGCGAACAGCAGCGGGAGCTTCTTGGGGCCGTTGCGATCCTCGGCGAGCTGGATGTCATCTTTGCCAAGGCGGAGTTTGCCCGCGCTTACAACTGCTGCCTTCCTGAGTTTTCAAGCGGACGCGAGCTTCTATTGACGCAGGTTCGGCACCCGCTGCTGGAAAAGACGCTTCGCAAGAGCGGATCAAGGCCCGTGCCGCTGAGCGTGGAATTGCGGGCGCCCAAGAGCCTGATGATTATCAGCGGGCCGAACGCCGGCGGCAAGACGGTGGCGCTTAAAACCGTCGGCATTTCGGTTCTGATGGCCCAGGCCGGCCTGCCCGTTGCCGCCGAGCAAGCCGTGCTTCCCCTTTTCGGGCGCGTGCTGGCGGATATCGGCGATCAGCAATCGATCCAGGCCAGTTTGAGCACCTTTTCCGCCCACATCACGAATATCAAATCGATGTTGGATGTTGCCGGGCCGGACGATCTGGTACTCCTCGATGAACTCGGTTCCAGCACCGAGCCCGGCGAAGGAGCGGCGCTGGCGATTGCGATTCTTGAATCGTTGCGCAAGTCTCGCGCTACCACTTTTGTGAGCACCCACCACGGCCGCTTGAAGGCTTACGCCAGTGAGACTTCCGAGGCTGAAAACGCTGCGATGGAGTTTGACGAAGAATCCCTCCGGCCGACTTACCGGTTGCTGGCCGGCTTGCCGGGAAATTCGAGTGCGCTCGAAATCGCCGCGCGCCTGGGCCTACCCGGGGAGGTTCTGGCCAAGGCCCGCGAACTGATCGGGCAAGAGGAAGCCGCGGCCTCCACGTTGCTGCGGTTTTTGCATGAGCAGAAGTCCGCTTATGAGCAGCGGATGAAGGAACTTCATTCGGCTGAAGAAGATCTCCTCGCCCGGGCTGTGGAACTTGAGGCGAAATTCGAGCGGGAACGCCTTGCCAGGCTAAACGAACTTGACGCGCGTCTCGAGGCTGAATTGCGGCGGATGGAAAAGCGCTGGGACGATTCCCTGCGCGATTTGCGCGCTCAGATTGAGGCTCCAAAGGTCAGGCGATCGGTTAATCGCAAAGCGACGGCTTTGAAGCAGGACGCCCGCAGCGAATGGAACGTCCAGGTGTTGAACGTCCTGGGGGCGTCGGAATCGGGCAAGCCCCCGGCTGAAGAAGCTCCTCCGGCGGTCGGCGACCAGGTGAGAGTTCCCAACCTGGCCATGCCGGGAACCGTGATGGCGATTCTGGACGATGGGCAAATGGAAGTTCAGGTGGGGAGCCTGCGGATGAGGGTTGAGCGAGACCAGACGGCGGTGGTCGGCCGCAAGCCGGGAGCCGCCGGGCAGACAACGACAGCCGGAGCGGGGCGAATGCGCCTGGCCGGAGCGGCCGGCGATGTGCCTGATGAAATTAACGTGATTGGAAACAACGCCGAAGATGCCACGGCAATGGTAGATGAGTTCCTTGACCGGGCTTACGTCTCGGGCCGATACCGGCTCCGCGTCATTCATGGTTTCGGGAAGGGAATCCTGCGAAGGAGCCTCCATGAAATGTTCGCTTCGCACCCCCATGTGGAGAAGTTCTATGCCGCATCCTCGAAGGAAGGTGGAGGCGGAGCGACGATCGTGGAGTTGAAAACTTAGACAGAAAACGCGCGGCGAGTGGTTTGCGTTGTCGGATTCGACGCGGTTGAGTTGCTGGCGCCGGCGTTGGGGAGTCAATTATGACGGGCAGAGAGCGGATTCTGGCGGCTTTTCGTGGAGACAAGGCTGATTTTGTCCCCTTTTCACCGAATATCTACCAATGGTTTTATTACCGGCTGGCCAATGGAAAGCTGCCAGCTGAGGTGGCGCACGCCCGGCACCCCTTTGACGTCCTGAGGCATTTGGGCGTCGACATTCTGGCCCGTTGGGATACCCAACACGCGACCAAAGAAATCTATACGGCCGGCGAATTTTCCCAAACCTACAGCGGGGAAACCGGCTCAAACGAACCGGTGATCACTTCCTTCAACCGCTACCCGGCGGGCAGAAACCGGTGCGAGCGAAGTTTCACGTCGCCGCACGGGACGTTGACGGAAGTCTGGGAGTATACGAAGGAAGCCGGCGCGGACTTCTTATCGGAATACTGGTGGAAGTCCTGGGCGGACTACCCGGCTGTGCGATTCATGCTGGAGTCCCGCGAATACGCCTTTGACGCCGAGGAGTTCCGTGGCTGGGTTAACCGCGTGGGCGACGACGGAGTGGTGATGGTGCATCTGACCCAGTCGCCTCTCAAGACGTTCCACTGGCTGGCCGGGGCGGAAAACGCCTCGCTGTTCATGCTGGACCACCCGGAGGAAATGCAGGCTCTGGCGCGGATTCACGAAAGCAATGCGCTGGCTCTGCTGGAAAAAATCGTCGACATCGCCGAGGCTGAAATTTTTATTTCGCTCGACAATCTGGATTCCCTCTTTTACCCGCCGTACTTTTACCGGGACTATTGCCAATCGTTCTTCACTCAGGCCGCCGAGATGATCCACCGGCGCGGAAAAAGCTTTGTGGTGCATGCGTGCGGGCACAACCGCGTGTTGCTGCCGCTGGCAGGGGAGTCGGGCGTTGATTGTCTGGAGGGCATTACGCCGCCGCCGATGGGCGACGTCGAGCTGGGCGATGCCCGCAAGCTTGCAGGCAGGGAGAGCTTTGTGGTGAACGGCGGCATGGACGCCCACCGGCTGGAAACCGGCGGCGATGCCCGCACCCGCATTGATGAGTACACGCGTTGGTTATTCAATTCGGTGGGGGACAAGCGCAGGTTTATCTTCGCTTCAAGCTGCAGCACTTCGCTGCTGACGCCGTGGGAGAACCTGATCTATTTTCGCGACGCTGCCCGGCGGCACGGATGCCTGGACTAGAAATGCAACGCCCGCAGTTGCCGGAGACTGCACGGCGCCGTTGGTGGACCCTGTTGTGAGCCTCGGTTCTTAAATAAACCGATCCTGCGGCGCGGTTCGCGCATCTCAACTGTTGGAAGAGAAGAGGGTTCGATTTCTTCCTGTCGGGTTGAAGAAAAGGAGAAAGCATGGGACTCATCAGCGAAGACGTAGCAACCGAGATCCGCGAGCGGCTCAGCGCAATGGCGGCTCCCGTGAAGTTGGTTCACTTTACGCAGGAATTGAATCTGGAATTGGGCCGCGAAACCCGCCAGGTGCTTGAAGAGTTGGCCGGCCTTTCAGACCAGCTTTCACTTGAGGTTTATGACTTTATTCTGGACAAGGAAAAAGTTGCGGAATACGCCGTCGACAAAGTTCCCGCCACGGCAATCTGCAACGGCAAAGATTACGGGATCCGATTCTACGGTATGCCGGCCGGATATGAATTTTCAGCGCTGCTCGACGCAATTCTCGATGTGGCCAAGGGCGAAACCGGACTGGGGACCGAAACCAGGGAAAAGGTTCGGCAAATCACCCAGCCGGTTCATCTGGAGGTTTTTGTAACGCCCACCTGTCCGCATTGCCCCCGGGCCGTGCGCCTGGCCCACCAGTTTGCCCTGGAAAATGATCTGATTACGGCCGACTGCGTGGAAGCCACGGAATTTCCGGAGCTTTCGACCGATTACCAGGTCCAGGCGGTGCCCAAGACGGTCATTAACCGCGAGCATTCCATTGACGGAGCGCTGCCGGAAGGCCATTTCCTGGAATGTGTGCTCCGCGCCGTGGACGACGTGCCCGCCTAGTATTTCAAGACGGAGTGCAGATCGTACTGAGAGATCTTGTCTTTTCCTTTAAGGAATTCAAGCTCGATCAGGAAGCCCATGCCGGCTACGGTGCCGCCCTGGGATTCCACAAGTTGGGCAACGGCCGCCGCCGTGCCACCGGTGGCGAGCAGGTCATCGATGATTAACACCTGCTGTCCCTTGCTGATGGCGTCACGGTGAATTTCAAGCGAGTCTTTTCCGTACTCCAGGCTGTACTCAACACTGGCGGTTTCAGCGGGAAGCTTTTTCGGCTTGCGGACGGGTATAAAGCCGGCGTTCAGGCGATAGGCCACCATGGGGGCAAAAATAAAGCCCCGGGCTTCAATGCCCACCACGCGGTCAATCACGCGGCCGATGTAATGATTGGCCAGCGAGTCTACCGCCCAGTGCAGCCCAACCGGGTCCTTTAAAAGAGTTGTGATGTCATAGAACAAAATTCCCGGCTTGGGGAAATCCGGAACTTCCCGAATCAGTGTTTTCAGATCGACCACGCAACGTCTCCTTTGTTGTTATTTGATTTATAGCCAGTCGGTTTCCACCGCAAAACGTTTGTACCGCTTCTGGACCGGTTCTTCGGATTCCTGAAGGTTGTCGACGCGCGCGCTCGGCGGGCCTTCGGAAAGACGTAACCGGAATGCCTCAAGGGCTGCAGCGTTGCCGACCGCGTAGGCTTCCACGGTGCCATCCCAGCAGTTCTTAACGTAACCGCAAAGTCCCAGCTGGATGGCCCAGTGCTCCGTAAAGAAGCGAAAGCCCACGCCTTGAACGCGCCCGGAGATTCGATATTTTCTGGCTATTTTCACATCGGCCTCGCGTGTGAGAGAGCGCCCATAACTGTTCAATGAAGCGACGGTTTCCATCCGGCGCGCCACCCGCTGGACAGAGTACACTCTTCAGAAGCGACCACCTCATCATGGCATCGTCCGGGAATTTTCCCAAGCGAGGAATTATAGCCAAGCGGCAGGCCGTTAACAACCGGGCTCTCTCATGTTGAGGGTCGCGCAGGCTCTATCCCTTGTGGGCCCCACGCCGGAGGGCGTCCGGGCGGCGTGCCGATGGAAAAGAAAAGTGGGCGAAGTTTCATATTGCCCTGAGGTTTGGTTTCCTGGATTTCTGCTGGTTTGTAGAAGACCGAGTGGCCTGCGAGGCTGGAGCAGCGAACGCAGGCCCCCTCGGGGTTGGAGCCAACTCCGGCGGCTACCGTCTGCCGACGATGTAGTCTTCCAGAGCATCGGCCCGAGACTTACTCTCCCGTGCAATAGCCTTCAGCAAGTCCTGCATGGAAATCATCCCGCAGTAACCATCGTTTTCCGCTAGAACCAGCAGGTGATAGATCCCGTATCGTTCCATCAGGTTGAGGCAGGCTTCAAGCGATTCCTGGGGAGAGACAGTAACCAGCTCAGTGCTCATAATCTCCGATGCGTGGACCCACTCGGGACACTTGTTTTCAGCAGCAATTTTATCGGAGATATCACTTTGCGAAACGACTCCTGCTACCTTGCCCTGGCCATTAAAAACGGCCACGGCACGCACTTGCTTGTCGCGGAGGTAACGAGCTGCATCATGGCCGGTGGTGTCCTCCGCGATCGAGAAGACTTCCTTGCGTGACTCGATCAAGGTCGAAACCGTCATGGTTCACCTCGGAAAGGGATTGTGATTATTATGCTAAGCCGCAGGGGGGAGGTTTACAAGCGAAATCAGGCCGAGCGGACTTGCGAGCCAGAACTGCCGCGGGAGGCTCCGTTGAAGTCCCACGCCTCGATTAACACAACGGCGTCGGCGCGGATCGCCCCACCTTCGCCCACGGCGTCAACGCCTTCGCCGGTCTTGGCCTTCACGCTGATTTGCGCCGGGCCGATCCCCAAAGCTTCCGCCAGCTTTTCCCTCATGCGGGGAATGTACGACGCCAGTTTCGGGCGTTCCAGTTCGACGGTCGAGTCAATATTGACGATCCGATAGCCGGCTTGGTCAAGCAGCTCCCGCGCGCGGGCCAGGAACAACAGGCTTGAAGCGTTATGCCACTGGGGAGAACTGTTGGGGAAATGTTGACCGATATCTCCAAGGGCTGCCGCGCCCAGCAGCGCGTCACAAACCGCGTGCGCCAGCGCATCCCCGTCGGAGTGTCCGACGGGCCCTTTTTCAAAAGGAATTTGGACGCCGCCCAGGACCAGCTTGCGTCCCGCTTCCAGGCGATGGACGTCATTGCCGAAGCCGATGCGATAGCCGGGCAGGGAAGGTGTGTTTTGAACTGTTTTTTCCATGTGCTTATCTTGAGTCCGCCTCAACGTCAAGGCTTGTCAGCTGCTCCGGTGCTCAGCCTGATCGAGGTCCTGTGCAATGTAGAGGCGGGCCAGCGGCAAATCGGAAGGCTGGGTGATCTTAATGTTGCGGGCGGAACCCATCAGGACGGCAACGGTGTGTCCCAGGCGCTCCACCAGACTCGATTCGTCCGTTCCGACGTAGCCGTCCGCTGCCGCCCGGGCGAAAGCCTCTTTGAGGATCTCGAACCGGAAGGCTTGCGGCGTCTGTGCCAGGACGATTCTCTCCCGCGGAAGCGTTCCGAGAATCGTTTGCCGCTCCACCTGCTTGACGGTGTCCACGCTGGGAATGCCCAGAATCGCCGCGCCGCTCTTGCGAGCCTCTTCCACCACCTGCCGGATCATCTCTGGAGCGATGAAGGGCCGTACCGCGTCATGAACCACCACGACCTTGGTGCCGGACGGAGCCTTCTGGAGCGCCAGTGCCACCGTTTCCTGCCGCGAGGCTCCTCCCGGGATCAGGCGAACCGGGGTGCTGAAATGCTCGCGCTCGATCTCGATACGGGCGCGCTCCATATCGGCGGGCCGCAACCCCAGAAAGATTTCGTCGATCGAGTCGGCGGCATCGAATTTGCGCAGAGTGTGCAAGAGCACCGGCACACCTTCCAGCGCCAGAAACTGCTTCGGAGTTTCTCCGCCCATGCGGACGCCCGAGCCCGCGGCGGGAATGATGGCTAAGACTTCTACCATAAGAATAAGCCCAGCAGGTAAAAAACGGTTCAGTCCTTTACTCGAACCACACGGCGAACCCCTAGTGCTGAACAACCTCGTTGCGTTGTCTTTCGTCGTACCGGCCGAAGATCATTTTCCCGGCAGTCGTCTGCAAGACGCTGGTTACGGCGATATCAATGGTCTTGGAGATCATTTTCTTGGCGTTATCCACCACCACCATGGTGCCGTCGTCAAGGTAGGCCACTCCCTGGTTGAATTCCTTGCCTTCCTTCAAGATGAAGACCCGCATAATTTCACCAGGCAGGACGACGGGCTTCAGGGCATTGGCCAGCTCATTGATGTTCAGCACCGGGACCCGTTGAAGCTGCGCGACCTTGTTGAGGTTGAAATCGTTGGTGACAATTTTGCCGTCATATTCGCGCGCCAGCTCGATGAGCTTCAGATCGACCTCGCGGACCTGGGGGAAATCTTCCTCGACAATCTGGATATGAACGGTCGTCATCTTCTGCATCCGCTGCAGGATGTCGAGGCCCCGGCGCCCACGGTTGCGCTTGAGCGGGTCGGAAGAATCGGCGACCTGCTGCAACTCCCGGAGCACAAACTGCGGAAGAATTAAGGCGCCTTCAATAAAGCCCGTCTCGCAGATATCGGCAATACGCCCGTCGATGATGACGCTGGTATCCAGAATTTTGCTGCTTTTTCTGCCTTGACGCTCGGCGGTAAAAAGGCCGCCCATGGCCGCAAGGTTGAGCAAATCCCCTTTGGATGCTCCCACGACCAGGCCGATATAGCCCAGCAGCAGCAACAAGGTTAGCTGGACATAGGAAGCCGAGATTTTCTCAATGGCCGTCAAGCTCAGCAGGTGGGCGATCCCCAGGGCGCATAGAATTCCCAGCGTGCCGCCGACCACCGCGCCAATCAGCCGCTTCAGGCTGGCTTTCCTTAGGCGCATCTCCAGAAAAACAAAGGCGACTCCCAAGACAGCCCCGATGAGAACGGACCACGCCGTTGACCAATGAAAGGGTTGGAAGAAATATGCCGCTGCGATGATCGATAGGACAAATAGTATACGAAGGACCACTGTTTCCCCGCGCGTCATCTTCGGTTTCCTCCTATTAAACCTCTGAAGAATCATTCTTGGCATGTTCCCCCGAGGGGTAGATATCAAAGCGTCCGCCTAGTATAGCATCATTGTGATTCTACAAGGTTAAAGTCTCTGTTTGCTTTATCTGCGGGTTGGTGAACGGTTCTTATCTTGATGGATTCTTGCACGAACACTTACTTTTTGGACCGGGTTTTGACCACAACCGGTGTGCCTACAAAGCCGAATTTTTCCCGGATTCGATTCACGATGAAACGTTCGACGGAGAAATGCAGGCGGCCCGTCTGATTGGTGAAGGCTACGAAGGTGGGGGGAGAAGAGCTTGCTTGAGTCATGTAGTAGATGCGCAGGGGCCGGCTTCGGGAGGTCGGCAAACGCTCGAAATCAATGCCTTTTAGGAATACATTCATTTCCGCGGTTGGAATCCGCTGGTTGCGGCTGGCGGCGACTTCCGCGATAGTCCCCCACAGGCTTTCAATGCGCTCACCCTTGAGCGCGGAAATAAAGACCACCGGGGCGTATTCCAGGAACTTCATTCTGCGCCGCAGCTCTTGAATATATTCGCGGGCGACAGCGGGCCCTTTTTTGACGGTGTCCCACTTGTTGACGACCAGGATGACGGAACGGGCGCTTTCATGCGCGTAGCCGCCAATATTGGCGTCCAGCGCAGCGATGCCTTCCTCGGCATCGATCACCAGCAGGGCAATGTCGGCGCTCTCAAGATGCTTTCTGGCCTGGATGACGCTCAACTTCTCAGCCAGCAAAGTCGTCTTCCCTTTGCGGCGGATGCCGGCTGTATCCACAAACTGGAAGCGCGCGCCGGCGTGCTCGATTTCCTCCTCAATGGCGTCGCGAGTGGTGCCGGCAAGCGGCGTGACGATGGACCGCTCCTGGTTCGCCAAACGATTCAGCAAGGTGGATTTGCCGACGTTGGGCCGCCCGATGATGGCGATCCTGACCGGTTCGGAATCGGCGTCGGGCGAAGGTTCTGAACTTAAAATGTCAGCCGTCGCGTGTTCGAGCAACTCGTCGACGCCCAGGCCGTGTTCGGCGGAAACCGGACAAACGTTTTCAAAGCCGAAGGCTTCAAACTCGCCCGCCAGGGGCGTATGCTGGGGAAGGTCAACTTTGTTAACCGCCAGCGACATCGGTTTATTAAGGCGCCGGAGCAAACCCGCAAGCTCCTCATCCAGCGGCAAAATGCCTGCGCGGGCGTCAACCACCAGAATCAGATGGATCGCCTCCTCGATGGCCACGCGCGCCTGCCGCAGGATTTCAGAAGGGATCATTTCGCGGTCTTGCGGGATGATGCCGCCGGTATCGATCAGTTCGAACTTTTTGCCATCCCACTCCGCCACCGCCTGCAGGCGGTCGCGTGTCATGCCGGGCTCGCTGCTGACCAGCGCGCGGCGCCGGCCGACGATCCGGTTGAAAAGCGTCGACTTGCCCACGTTGGGGCGTCCCACGATAACGACCTTCGGTAATTTCTGCATAGGACTCGAAGCTCTGGCGGCAACCGCGCCGCGAACGGCTATGTTATTCTTGCTCATGGCGCCGGACAAGGGACAAGTGGCTGGAGGACCTTGGTTTTAAATGCTGAATCGCTCTCCTGGATATAATTGTTCGCGGGTTGGGTTGCGAAAATTTTCTAAAACTATTCAGCGATTCAATCCTGACCAGGGACTCTTTGCCACCCCCACGGTCTGCCAGGCTGTGGGGCTGCCCTTATTGATAGTCTAACGGACATTTTCGTATCGGGCCAGAATTACGTTCCTGCTACGCTTGCTTGATGGTTGCGCCTCATGGCGATGATGAGTAAAGGCACTGCTGAAAAACCGCCGCTGGAGAGAATTTTTGGCCCGTCCGGATGGCTGGCCCGCCACCATCCGCGCTTCGAGTATCGTCCGGGTCAGTTGGAGATGGCCGAGGGAGTGGAATCGGCCGTCGAAAACGGCCAGCACCTGATTGTGGAAGCCGGCACGGGAACGGGTAAGACCCTGGCTTACCTGATCCCGCTGATTCGCAGCGGGGAGCGAGTCGTCATCTCGACCGGAACAAAAAACCTCCAGGAGCAGCTTTTCTACAAAGACATTCCCTTCCTGAAGAAACTGTTCCCGCGCCTCCGCGCAACCCTGATGAAAGGCCGGCAGAACTACCTCTGCCGGCAAAAGCTCTACGACATTGAGCAGCAACCGGTTCTGAACGGGCTGGAAGAGATTTCCCTTTACGACCGGTTGCGGGAGTGGGAAACCGAGACTGAGACCGGAGACCGTGCGGAACTCCGGGAGCTGCCTGACTCGAGCGAACTCTGGTCCCGGGTCGACGCCCGCAGCGAGGCCTGTACGGGCCAAAAATGCAAGCAATTTGAACGCTGCTTTGTAACCTGGATGCATCAGCGCGCGGCTGAATCGGACTTGATCATTGTCAACCATCACCTGTTTTTTGCGGACCTGGCCCTGAAACAGTCCGACTACGCGAGTCTTTTGCCGGACTACTCGACCGTGGTGTTCGACGAGGCTCACGAAATTGAAGATGTGGCTACGATGTATTTCGGCCTTAAGGTTTCCAATTACAAAATTGAGGAACTGGCCCGGGATACCGAGGCGACGCTCAAGCTGAAGAGCCTGGAAGCCGGCGACGTGCGCGCGGCCGTCCGAGAGCTTCGCCGCCGGGCCGACCTGTTCTTTGAGCTGTTTCCCGGCACGGAGGGCCGCACGAACTTCGATAACCGCGAGAGTTTTCTGGAAGTCAACCGCGGCGCCTTTTCCGCCTTGATTAACGCCTTGCTTCGCATTGAAACGGAACTTCTGCGGGTGAAAAACCGGCCGGAGGAAATCGGCAATCTGGCGCGGCGGGCGGCGGAAACCCGGCAATCGCTGGAGGCGATCCTTGAGGGCCGCGACCGAACGTTTGTTTATTGGTGGGAAAGGCGCGGGCGGGGAATCTTTTTGGAAGCCTCGCCGATTGACGTTTCTCCGATCCTGCGGGAAAAGGTTTTTGAACGCATCCGGACCGTTGTTCTGACTTCCGCCACGCTGTCGGTGCTCAGCAGGTTTGACTTCCTCAAGCGCCGCCTGGGGGTTCAAGTGGCGCGGGAAAAGATTCTGGAATCGCATTTCGATTTCGCCCGCCAGGCCTTGCTTTACACGCCGCTGCATCTGCCGGACCCGCGCGAGCCGGGGTTTGCGGCGCGCGCCGCCCAAGAAGTGATTGCGCTGCTGAAGGTTACCCGGGGCCGGGCTTTTGTGCTTTTTACTTCTTATTTGCAGATGCGCGCCGTGTACGAGCGCGTCCGGAGGCGCCTCCGTTATCCGCTGATCCTGCAAGGGACGGCCCCGCGAACGGCTTTGCTGGACAAATTTCGATCGACGCCACACGCCGTGCTGTTTGCGACCAGTTCGTTTTGGCAGGGAGTCGACGTGCAAGGACAGCAATTGAGTGCTGTAATTATTGACCGCCTGCCGTTTGCCGTCCCCAGCGATCCGGTGGTGGCGGCCCGCATCCGCCAGATTAACGAAGACGGCGGCAACGCCTTTGCCGAGTATCAGGTTCCGGAAGCGGTTATCGCCTTAAAGCAGGGATTCGGGCGGCTGATTCGGAGCGAGAACGACAAGGGCGTGCTGGCGATTCTGGACCGCCGCATCGTCCAAAAACAATACGGCAAAGTCTTTTTCGAGAGCCTTCCCGACTACCACCGCACCCAGCGGCTGGAAGAGGTTGAAGCTTTTGTGCAAGAATGGTGAAGCAGGTTTTCAAATCCCAGGCCGGTCGAAAGCGATGCGCCGGAACCGGGATGCCGGAGGATCAATGTTTGAAGTCGCGGTTGAATATTCTTTTGCAGCCGGCCACGCTTTGCGCGGCTACAAAGGGAAGTGTGAAAACGTCCACGGGCATAACTATCGGGTTCAGGTAACCGTGGCGGGAGACAAGCTGAATTCGATTGGGTTGCTGGTGGACTTTACTGACTTAAAGGCTGCTTTGCGAGAGCTTGCGGACTCTTTTGACCATCGTTTCCTGAACGACCTGGAGCCCTTTAAGCAGGCGAACCCTTCTGCTGAGAACCTGGCCTTCTACCTGGGCAATGAGCTTGGACACCGACTCCAGAATCAGAACGTGAAGGTCCGTTCTGTCACGGTCTGGGAAACCGATACCACCTCCGCCACTTATCACCCGTCAGGCTCCTAGTTTCCCGACAACTCAGTCTGAATGGCGCCTCGGCAGCGCTTGCTAAGTCCAATAGGAAACTCCCGGGTGAAAGTGTATATTGTGGATGTGGGTGCAGCCCTTAGGGCAAAGATAGACGTCGTCGCACCAGGGACACCGGGTTAGGTGCTCCTTTTCGGCCACCGTTCCGCAAATCGAGCAGGCTTCCAACAGGTTGGCCACCACGTGGCGAGAAATCTTCCGCCACTCGTCAAGCACTTGGCGCTTTTCCTGGATTCGCCGCAGGTCATCTTTGTTCAACATAACGCAACTCCTGAGCGGTATTACTGGTGCTTTGAGCAACTGGCGTACCAACCTGCGGGGTTCTAGCTGAAACAGAAAAATTACTAAGCGAAACGGGCAGGAGCCTCGCGGCAGGGATCGTCGAGGACCGATGAACAGTTATTGCGTTTCTTCTTCCGCACTTTTGGGCAAAATTGCATCACGTTTTGCGCAAAAAGAACACTTGTCTGCCGATGTTGTTCCTCACATCTCCGGCTGGGCCCTGTTTAATCGGAGGGGAAGGTGATCGTTTTCTTGCCAGAGGCTTTGTCCTTTCTGGCCGGCGCTCGACTGGAGCGTCTTTTTTGAGCCTTGGGCGCGCAAATATTTGTTGCCCGTGCAGAATGTTGCGCCAAGACTCGGGGTCTTCCCGCCCGTGCCCGAAAGCCCCGTTTTCACGGGTTGCGCAAGCCGCGATGACAGGGTCCGGAGGGGACGGGGGTCTTCTTAATGCCGGCCAGGGGCTTCCGGCAATTGCAATTCATGCCGCTGCAGCACCTTCGTCGGCGACGCCAGCATGGCGATCCGGCCGATATCAAAGTCTTTATACAAATCCAGGCAAAACAAGTCGGAAGCCTTGGTGTACAACACCGGCTTTTCCAGAAGATAGCTGAAGCTTTTCATGCCGTTCCAGCTTTCCACCTGGGAGAATAAATGAGGTTCCAGGGCGGCGGCCGCCAGCGCAATGACCTGGGTTCGCGGCCCGGTGGTTTCCACCCGGATCTGCGACGGGTTCCACTTTGCTTTGGCCCATTTAGCGAGGCTCGCCAACTGCTCAACTTCCAATCCCAGCGGGCGCTCTCCTTCTGATGCAATCATTTCTGAGAACCAAAAGTCGGATACATCGGGAGCGGCATCGCCGGTGAAGATCAGGTCCACGGCAAGCACTTGTTGCAGGCTTGCCAACCGGTGGCCGACCTCGGGCACCCGGTCCCAGGTTTCGGCTGCCATGGCTTTTTTGCCGCCGTCGTTGAGCACCAGGGTCAGCGGAGCGCCGGGCCGGGTCGAAACTTCCTTCATCCACACGGCCGTTGCGCCGAGTCCATTGCTCATCTCCAAGCGGTAGGAAAGGGATTCGATCTGGTTGTGATAGGTATCAAACTCGGGCCAGACTTCTTTGACAGCCACTGGCGAATAACGCAGGACGCGCGCGAGCTTCGCCCTTTGCTCCCTGATCCACCGGGCCCTGAGCGCCGGGGCGGCGGGTGCAGGCTGGCGCGTAATTTGGGAGGCAAATTTTCTGGCTAGCCCGAGGATGGTCAGATTGTCCTTGGGCAGCCCGATCCGCAGTTGGTCATAGGTCTTGACATATTGGCCCACCGGGATTTCGGACGATCCTGCCTGAATTCCCAAATATTTGTCAAAGAATCGATAAGCGGCCTGGCGGTTGTCGAGGCCGTAATTGTGAGCGGAGATGTTGGTGTTTTGGTGAAATTGGAAGTTGCCTTCCTTGCCGTACAGCCTGAAAAAAGGCTTGATTTGAGTGTAGTTGTAGGGTTTAACCAGCGGAGCCCGGAAGCAGCAATTATCTTCAGCATTGTGAATCAACAAGGTCGGCCGCGGCGCGCGCAGCGCCGTCAGGGTGTCATAATCGGCAACGGTCAGGAGGTCCGTGGGGTTTTGTTCAATGTCGCCGGGCTCTGCTTTTTCAACGCGGACGTCGCGGCCCAGAATGCTGGTGTAGCCGGCAACCGGGATGGACACTTTCACTCGCGGGTCGAGACTGCTCAGGAAGATCGTTTGCCAGCCCCCGCCCGACAGCCCCGTCATCCCAATGCGGTTTCGATCCACATGCGGATCGTTATCGAGGTAATCGAGGCCGCGCCGCATCGCCAGATAGAACAGGCCCACGCCGTTTGCTCCGACCAGATCGAGCTGTGACAAAAGCCAGTGGGTGTTTCCGTCTACGTTCGACTCTCCCATCCCGATCCATTCCAGATTCAGCGCGATCATGCCTCGCAGGGCTTGATTAATGCATAATTTCTGCTCGAACGCTTGAGCATAGCCCAGGTGGCCAAAGTGCCCCATCACGTTGAGCACGGCCGGCATGTTGGAGGTAAGCTTTGCCGGTTCGTACAGCAGGGCGACCGTGTAGAATCCCGGAACAATTTCATAGCGGAGCTTGTGGATTTGGAATCCTTTTCCTGCCGGCAAGGTTCCCAAGTCCTCGAATCGGGGCGGGGAATTCACCCAGGCTTTGGGCCAGCCGTGGAACACGATGTCGTTCAAAGCCTTCTGCCGGATTTTGCCGGCTTCAGCCGTCCACTGGGAGGCGGTTGAGGGATGAGGCAGCTTCGGCGCGTGTCTCAGCACAAACTGCTGAAGCTGCAAGGTAACCGCTTGTGGGGGTTGAAGCTGGCGCTTCAGGATCGGCTTAACGGTGTCCGGAGCCGTCTGGGCCCAGGCAACCGCCGCGCCCAGCAATAATGAGATGAATACCAGTCGAACGAGCTTCATGCTCTGCCTCCTACGCGCAATTTTTGAAGATCGATAAGGGCTTCACTTTCTTCTTCGGCTTGGCTGGTCCCTTTTTCTCGGCTGCCGGTTGGCGGCAAGACCGGAACCTTGCACGGAGTCGCGTATCCCGGTGCAATGAGCGAACGGCTAGTCGACGGATTTTACCCTGACTAGAACCACGCCGTGCTGATCAACTTCTGCGGAAAAGCTGCCGGTGAAAACGCCCAGGTCCTTTTGGGTCCACAAGTTGCGAACGGTGGCTTGCTTGCCGACGCCGATTTGTGAAAACTTAACGGTAATCTTGATGGTTGATTGCTCGC
>CAYWMN010000031.1:0-22969 GCA_964459065.1 uncultured Acidobacteriota bacterium
GGTAGAGCGCCAGACTGTGGCTCTGGATGTCGCGGGTTCGATCCCCGTCGCTCACCCCATCGATCTTCCTTACTTCCACTGCACTCTATTTTGCAACCAGGTAGTCCCCTTCGTTAGCTGGGGGCTCTGGCCGGAGTTCTGGCCGGGGCCATTGCCGGGACCGGCCTTTTAGACCTTCTTCTCCGTAACGCTCTTCAGATGAGTCTCCGGCACCGGCCGGCTGAGGTAAACGTTGAAGTCCTCAACGTTTTCAAGCGAGAAGACCCGCCCCGCCGGACTGGCTGGCGCCTTGACGTGGATAAAGTCAGCATGCTCAACGTCATCAAGAATGAAACCAGGCCTCGCGTCCGCCTTCACCGTGCGAACCTCGACGTTGCTCACCTGGAGCCCCTTGATGTGCCGGAAGTAAAAACCGTAAGCGGGCATGGGACCGAACATGGTCGGTTCGGGGTAGCCATTGGCTTTCTCCGGAGGCTTGATGGCAGCGTCCTGGGCCGTGCCGCCGCCCTGGCTGAGGATGATGATGTCACTCAGCCGGACATCTTCAATCTCATGGCCCGGGATGCCGCTCAGGATGGAGCAGTATTTGCCATTGGCATTGGAAACGACAATGTTGCTGACGTTCACCCGCCGCAACTTGCCGATAGGAACTCCCGCCGGACCCCGCATCCTGCGGCCCAGCCGCATGAAGATCGGCAAGTCGACAATCTCACGCATGGTGATATTGCTGATGGACACGTCTTCCAGGTGCGCGCCGTCAACGGTTTCGAGTGCGAGCCCGCGGCAATGGTCAAACACGCAGTTTGAAATGGTGATGTTTTTGAAGCCGCCATTCGACTCGGTACCGCACTTGATTCGCCCCGTGGGGAAACGGCGCTCTGCAGCAGGAAAGGGTTTGAAGGTCCCGTCGAGTACCGTCCCCAACTGGTAAGAACCGGTGACCATGCAGTTGGTAATCGTCAGGTTTTCCGTCGATCGTGCATAGCCCAGCGCGTAGGAGCTTTTGGGGCAAATCCCGTCATCCCAGGGCGAATTCACCGTCATATTTGAAACGCGCACGTTGTGGCAGCAATCGATGTCGATTCCATCGCGGTCCGTATCAAGGATGACGTTATCAACCGTAAAATTGTCAACGCCGGTAGCCAAAATACAAAAGTGCCCGCCCTTTAGAATTGAAATGTCGCGGAGAGTCACATTATGGCAATTCTTCAAACTGATGGCCTTGTCTCCCACACCGGGATTTTCCTGCCCGTGTCCGCGCGTCAGCCCCTTCCCCCAGATGAGTCCCGGACCCAGAATCGAAATGTTCTCAAGGCCCACACCCCACAGCAAAGCATTGTGCCAGTGCCGGTGTCCATAATCCTCATAGTGGTACGCTTCCGGATTGGGTTCTGCGGCGTCGTAGTTTCCTCCCTGCCCGGTTTCACCCGCCAGGATGGTCGCGCCCCTTTCCAGGTAGAGAGCGACGTTGCTCTTCAGGTGAATCGAGAAGCAGAGATAAGTTCCGGCCGGGAAAAGCACCGTGCCGCCGCCGGCGCGCGCCGCGGCTTCAATGGTTCGATTGATTGCCGGGGTGTCCACGGTCGTCCCGTCCCCTTTGGCTCCCATCCTGCGAACGTTAAAGACTCCGTTAGCCGGAGAGTCTTCTTTCATGGGTCCAGCGGCTGCGGCGCCCAGGCCGGCTGCACGGATTACCCCTGGAAACAGAGCGCCCGCGCCCGCCACGCCCGCGCCAATTCCAAACATCTTTTGCAAAGCTTGCCGCTTGGTGGTGCTGATCTCTTCAATTTTATTGGTCATTATTTGTCCTCGGCGAATCGGAATAGGATTCCAGCATTGTTACCAACAAGTGATATGACAGTAAGACCGGAATCATATCGCCCGAGCCCACATTGCGCAACCCTGGAGTTCGCTGGTCATCCCGAGCCATTGAGTCTTTTAAGTCTTGTTCTGAAAACCAGCCTTAAGACACCCTTCGCTTCGGCAAGAGCAAAAGAAACAGGCAAAAAGTCCTTGCGACTTAAGGATCATCCCCCTGATGTCGATATATGAACAAGTTACTCTTAAATCATATCAGCCGGTTGATGGCGTGGAGGGGCGCAACGATGGGCGCCATTGGTTCAGCAATGATGACCGGCAATCCTGCACCAGGATGGATCGACTTATTCCAACCGCGTCGGAACGCCTCTTGAAGATGGCGCACCTTGCGAGACAACCGGTGCGAGCTAAAAAGGGGACGCTGGTCCAGGAGGATGGATGAAAAACGTACCCGGAGTAACATCCAATCTCCAGGGGGATAGAGCCGAACTCGGCTTAAAGCTCTATCGCCAAATTTTCGCCAACGCCCGCGACACCATTATCATCCTGAATTCCGAGGGTCGAATTATCGAGCAAAACCCAGCTCATAAGGCTCTGCTGGGATTCCCCGATGAAGAGTTGGTGGGAAAAACCCCCGCGGTTTATCTGGAAGGAGGCCAAGACGAGTTTGACCGCCAGATGAAGGGTCTTATGCAATACGGGTCGTTCCGAGGAGAAACCCGCTGCCGGACAAAATCGGAAACCTGGGTTCGGGTTGAAAGCTCCTCCGACGTGATTCGAAACGAAGCCGGCGAAATCCTGGGCTATGTTATTTTCAACCGCGACCTCACGGCCCCAAAGCAGCCCGAGGGAGCTCTGCCCCAGAGCGAAGAGCGTTTCAAAGCCTTTATCGATAACAGTCCCGTTGTGGCTTTCATGCGAGATGAACAAGGACGGTACGTCTATGTGAACCAGGCTTTTGAGCGCCTCGTCAAAAAGCCATGGAGCGACATCGTGGGGAAAACCCCGTTTGACATTTGGTCGGCAGAGACCGCCAGCGAACTTTTTGAAACCGACAAAGAGGTCCTGGCATCAGGCCGTCCGCTGGAGGTCTATGTAAAGACCTCCCTGCCCGGAGAAGAAGCCAGGCAGTGGTTAACAATCAAGTTTCCTTTTCAGAACGAACGGAGCCAACGGCTCATCGGCTGTGTAGCCATCGATGCTACGGAACGCAAGAGCCTGGAACAACAGCTTCGGCAGTCCCAGAAGATGGAAGCTGTGGGCCGGCTGGCCGGCGGCGTTGCGCATGACTTCAACAACCTGCTGACCATCGTTTCCGGTTACTGTCAATTGCTTTTGGATTCTCCGGAAATCGGCGAACATGCGCAAAGCAGCATCAGGGAAATCCAGAAGGCCGGCGAGCGGGCGGCGCTGTTGACGCGGCAACTCCTGGCGTTCAGCCGCAAGCAGGTTCTTGCTCCCCGCGTGCTGGATTTGAGCGCAGGGGTTTCCACTCTGGAAAAAATGCTGCGGCGTTTAATCGGTGAGGATATCGAGCTTGTAACGATCCTACCCGCAGAACTCGGTCCAGTAAAAGCCGACCCGGGACAGGTCGAGCAAATTGTCATGAATCTGGCGGTGAACGCCCGCGATGCCATGCCCAAGGGAGGGCAGTTATTCATTGAAACCGCCAACGTCCACCTTGACGACGGCTATGCGCATTCTCACGTGCCATGCCAGCCCGGCGAATACGTTATGCTTGCCGTCTCGGATACGGGATGCGGGATGGACATTGAAACCCAGAAGCACCTGTTCGAACCTTTTTTTACCACCAAGGAACAGGGCAAAGGAACCGGGCTGGGACTGGCCACCGTCTATGGAATTGTCAAGCAAAGCGGTGGATTTATATGGGTATACAGTGAGCTGAAAAAGGGCAGCACTTTCAAAATCTATTTTCCCCGAACCACGGAATCTACGGACCCCCCTGAGGCGCCCAAGCTGGGGGCCGACCCGGTGAAAGGCACCGAGACCATTCTGCTGGTGGAGGATGAGGCCGTTCTGCGATCGATGATGCGAGGCATTCTAACCACGCGTGGCTATAAAGTGATGGAGGCGGCCAACGGCGTAGAAGCCCTCGCCGTCAGCGAGAAGTATCAGGAACCGATCCACCTGCTTCTCTCCGATGTGGTGATGCCCCACATGAGCGGGAGAGAGCTTGCCAGGCGAATCTGCAGCTTTCGTCCGGATATCAAGGTTCTCTACGTATCCGGTTACACCGACGAAGCGATTGTAAGCACCGGCCTGCTCGAGCCCAATGCCGCTTTTCTCCAAAAACCCTTCACCCCCGCCGATTTAGCCAGAAAAGTCCGCAAGGTGCTTGGCGCCCCGTGAAAACCGGTTGACGGCCCCGTCGCCGGTTACCTTTCATTTCTGCGGGCCTGAGGAAGCGCCTTGCTGCCGGGGGCTCAGCCTCCTGCCAATCTCAAATCTGAAAAGCTCTCAATACTCAGAATTGAAAGGTCCTTGCTTTCCCGGCCAGGCCCTGGAAACGATCGTGGAGCGAACGCAGGCCTTCCGGGCCGCACCCGCCTTTCTTGACGGCGTCACGGCGGGCCGATAGAATGATAATCTCCATTGTAATTTCGAAGCAGCCAGCATGGTTCTTAATCTATACAACACGCTTTCAGGCAAGGTGGAAGAGTTCAAGCCTCTGGAGGCGAACAAAGTCGGGATCTACACCTGCGGCCTGACCGTTTACGGATACGCCCACATCGGGAATTATCGGACTTTCGTTTTCCAGGATGTTCTGCGGCGATTCCTGAAGTACCTTGGCTACGAGGTCAACCAGGTCATGAATCTGACGGATGTCGATGACAAGACCATCCGCAATTCGCAGGCGGCCGGAATGAGTCTGCGGGACTACACCGGCAAGTTTATCGAAGCCTTTGAGGTTGATCGCGAGCTCTTGAACCTGGAAATACCGGAAGTGGTTGTCCGGGCCACCGACCATATCAACGACATGGTTGAACTCATCCAGACGCTGGAGCGCAAAGGCTTCGCCTACCCAAGCGAAGGCTCCTATTACTTTCGGGTCGAAAAATTTCGGGACTACGGCAAACTCTCCAAGATCGACCTGGCGGGGATGCGGCCCGGAGCCCGCGTTGAATCCGACGAATACGATAAGGCCAACGTCCGCGACTTTGTGCTGTGGAAAGCAGCCAAGGAAGGCGAACCTTACTGGGATACGCCGCTCGGCAAAGGCCGGCCGGGCTGGCACATCGAATGCTCCGTGATGGCAATGAAATACCTGGGCGAAACGTTTGACATCCATTCCGGAGGCAAAGATCTCATTTTCCCCCATCACGAAAATGAGATTGCCCAAAGCGAGGCGGCCACCGGCCGGCCTTTCGTGCGCTTCTGGGTCCACGTTGAGCACCTGATCGTGAATGGCGAAAAGATGTCCAAGTCGCTCGGGAACATTTTCACCTTGCGCGACCTGATCGCCAAGGGATACAAACCCACCGCCATCCGCTACTTGTTGCTTTCGGTGCCCTATCGGGGCCTTTTGAATTTTACTTTCGAGGGCTTGCATCAAGCCCAGCAGTCGCTTGAACGCTTGAGAAACTTTCGATACCGCCTGACCATGGAAGATTTCCCGGCCGGTCAAAGCACCCAACTCGAGGATCTTGCGAAAACGGCTCGCCGGAACTTCGAGCAGGCGCTGACCGACAACCTGAACACCGCCGAGGCCCTGGCCGCAATTTTTGAAATGGTTCGGGAAGGCAATAGCGCCATGGATCAGGGCAGGTTTTGCGAAGCAGATCGCGCTCCGTTCCTCGACACGCTGGAGCGCGCGGACCGGATTTTCGCTTTTCTGGAGGATGATGATTACGCGAAACTCCAGCGGCTTGGACTCCTGCAGGCGAAAGAGGATCTGGCTTCCTCCGGCTCGACCGAGCCCGCAACGCTCAGCGAGGAGGAAGTCAAAGCACGCCTCACCGAGCGCGAACAGGCGCGCCGCAATGGAGATTTTGCCCTTGCCGACCAGATCCGAGACGACCTTTTGAAGGCCGGAGTGATTGTGGAAGATACCAAGATGGGAGCGCGGTGGAAGCGAAAATGACCTCCTTTAGCGCTCTCCGGTTCAAACGGCCATCGCTTGCCCGCCCCAACCTTTATGGGGGCGATTAATTCTCCTCTATTGGATCCGGCGAAAGACACATCCAACCTTACAGAACGCGAGAGGAGAAACCTGATGAATAACAGCTTGTCCCAAATTAAAACGCCCCTGCCGGGCCCCGAGGCACGGCGAATTCTGGACTTAGACGCCCGTTATGTTTCTCCTTCCTATGGGCGCGACTACCCCATGGTGGCCAAATCCGGCCGGGGCATGATCGTCGAGGACGTGGACGGAAACACCTTTGTGGATTTCAGCGCGGGCATTGCTTCGGTTTCCACCGGACACTGCCACCCGGATGTCGTTCGCGCGATCCAGGACCAGGCGGCGACCCTGATTCATATGTCGGGAACGGATTTCTACTATCCGCTGCTGACCGACGTGGCGGAAAAGATCAACGAGATTACTCCCGGAGACTTCCCCAAGCGGGTTCATTTTGCAAACTCCGGGACGGAAGCCATTGAAGCGGCTTTGAAGGTTGCGCGCTATCACACCCGGCGGCATCGTTTTATCGCATTTCTGGGATGTTTTCACGGCCGGACTTTCGGCTCGCTTTCGCTCACGGCCAGCAAATCCGTCCAGCGGAACGGCTTTGGCCCGCTGCTTTCCGGAGTGAGCCACGTCCCGTTTCCCAATCCTCATCGATGCCCCCAGGGACATTCGGCCGAACAATGCCAATGCACGGGCATTGAGGCCATCGAAAAGCTGTTCAAAACATCGGTTCCGCCCCAAGAGGTTGCGGCCATCGTCGTCGAACCCATCTTGGGTGAGGGCGGCTATGTGATTCCGCCTCCCAACTTTTTGCGCGACCTCCAAACCCTGGCAAGCCGCCACGGAATTCTGTTAATTTTTGATGAGATTCAATCCGGCATGGGCCGCACGGGACGGATGTGGGCGTGTGAGCACTATGGCGTCGCGCCCGACATCCTGGTGACGGCCAAGGGCATCGCCTCGGGATTGCCTCTGGGGCTGACGGTCGCCCGTCGCGAGCTGATGGACTGGCCGCCGGGAGCCCACGCTTCCACCTTCGGCGGGAATCCGGTGGCGTGCGCTGCGGCGCTCGAAACGATTCGGTTGCTGGAAACGCAATATATTGCCAACGCGGCCCGTATGGGCGAATATCTTCTTCAGCGTTTTTCCGGCTGGCCGGCCAAACACCCCAACGTTGACAACGTGCGGGGCAAGGGATTAATGATCGGCATCGAGCTGGTCAAGGATAAGACGACGCGCGAGCCCGATCCCGAAAGGCGCCAGAAAGTTATCGAGCGCGCCTTTGAACTGGGCCTTCTGGTCCTGGGTTGCGGCGCGAGCACCATCCGCTTGATGCCGCCCCTGGTTCTCGAGCAGTGTCACGCCGACTTTGCGGTTGAGGTTTTGGAACAAGCGCTTACCGAAGCCGAAAAATAGGATGCAAATCCATTGAGATGGATGGCCCGTCTGATCTACGGCGCTTTAGTCTGGAGAGAGCAACACCGCTCCAAGGCGGGCCCGGAATCAGAGAAGAGCCGCGAGCCGGATAGAAAGAATGAACATCTCCGGATTGGTTCGCGGGGCGAGAGGCTTGCCTATTGGTATTTGCGCCAGGCCGGTTACGTGATCGTTGCCCGGAACCGCCGGCCGCACCGCAAGTCCGGCGAACTGGATATGGTAGGATGGGACGGGCCGGTTTTGGCTTTTATTGAGGTGAAAACCCGTACCGGAAACCAGGCCGGACCTCCAGAAAAAGCGGTGGGGAAACATCAGCAGAAACGAATTATTCGAAGCGCCCAGGGGTATCTGAAGCGGATGAAACTGAAACCAGCAAGTTTTCGATTTGACGTTGTAGGTGTCTATTGGGATCCTGTGGCAAAATACAGAGTTCACGTGGTCAAAGACGCCTACAAAGCGTGATGGGCTGCGCATTTCAGGCGCCGCAATAACTTGAAGCGTAAGGAGCGATAGCCTTGCCTGAACTCAGGAAAGACCCCATTACCGGCCGGTGGGTGATTATTGCCACCGATAGGGCCAAGCGGCCCTCGGACTTTGTGAGGGAACGGGTCGAAATCCACGGTTCCGGATTTTGTCCCTTTTGCAACGGCAACGAAACCAAGACTCCTCCGGAGATTATTGCCTATCGCAGCGACGGCAGTTCCCGGAATGCGCCGGGATGGTCGTTGCGCGTGGTTCCGAACAAGTTCCCCGCCCTGGGAATCGAGGGAGGACTGAAGCGCCAGGGTGAAGGGCTTTTTGACAAGATGAACGGGCTGGGTGCGCACGAGGTCATCATTGAAACTCCCGACCATCATAAAACCCTGGCGATGCTGCCGGAGCGCCAGATTGAAGATGTGCTGTGGGCGTATCGCGACCGGCTCCTGGACTTGAAGAAAGACCGCCGGTTCAAGTACATCATGGTCTTCAAGAACCACGGGCAAGCTGCCGGAGCTTCGCTCGAGCACACCCATTCACAGCTGATCGCCCTGCCGGTCGTTCCCAAACGCGTCCGCGAAGAAGTTGACGGCGCGCGGGACTATTTCAACTACAAGGAACGTTGTATTTTTTGTGACATCATCCGCCAGGAGTCGGAGAGCGGGGTTCGGGTCATCGCCAACGGCTCGGAATTTATTGCGGTGGCTCCGTTTGCGCCGCGTTTTCCGTTTGAAATCTGGATCATGCCGAAAACGCACCTCTCCGCCTTTGAAGACGTGCAAAAACAGGAGTTTGAGCAACTGGCGGTCATCCTGAAAGACATGCTGATGCGATTGGACAAAGTCCTGGACTATCCGGCATACAACTTCATCATTCACACATCTCCGATTCCTGAAACGCCCAATGAGCACTACCACTGGCACATTGAAATCATGCCCAAGCTGACCAAAGTGGCGGGATTTGAATGGGGCACGGGATTTCACATCAACCCCACGCCTCCGGAGGAATCGGCCAAGTTCTTGCGCGCGGCCGTCATGGAACCGGCGCGCTGATCGAAACCTGAACTCCAAGCGGCGTCGGCCCTTGAGAGGAAAACGGCGTTTGTGCCGATGCATTCCGCCGGGCGGGTTTGATGAGAAAGGCTAAGACGGTTTGCAATCCCCGGACCCCAGCTCGGACTCGCCCGAGTCGTTCGGAACATCAGAAGTTGAGCCGGCCGGAATAGCGGCTTAGAAAAGAATTGAGAATCCAATCTGGATGAACCACCTTTTCATCAACACCTGCCCATCCCAGAAGGGACAAATCCCATCACCGCAAAGGCCGGCGCTTTCCCGGCGGTCCGGCCGGATTCCGGGTTATGCAATGGCTCCAGTGCTTGAGGCGCGTTCTTTCCGAGTTCTTCAGACAATGAGCCACCTTTTTGGGCGAGGTCCTGGCAAGTGAAATTCCTCGTGCATCTGGCGAATCACCTTGAGCACACCCTTCTGCTGTACGGTGGCTGGGGACTGGTTGGAATCGCCACGCTTGACTCCGCGGGCGTGTCGATGCCGGGGGTCAAGGATGTGCTCCTGATTTATCTTTCCAGCCAGGATCCGGGCCGGGCCTGGATTTATGCCCTGGGCTGTGTTTTTGGCACCGTGGTCGGCTCATTTGTTATCTATGGCATTGGCCGGACCGGCGCGCGACTTTTGAAGCGCAAGCCCTCGGCAAAGGAAATGGGCCGGGCCAAGAAATGGCTGGTCAAAAATGATTTCCTGACCGTCGTCGTCGCGTCGCTGCTGCCGCCTCCCCTGCCCTTTAAGCCGGTTCTGCTCGGTTCCGGCGCCTTGCGGATCAGTCCCTTGCGGTTCACCGCCGCGCTCGTGATCGGAGGGGCATTAAGGTTCGGCGCGGAGGCCTGGATCGGCGTTCGTTACGGCGTGGGGGGAGAAACGCTTCTGAAGCAGAATATCATCTGGATCTCCCTGGGCTTTGTGGCCCTCGTGGTGATAACGGCGTTGATTTATCGCTGGTACCAAGGTTCCGGGGGTAAGGACGAACCGAAACCGGCAGCCTCCGAGACTTCCCGCCAAAAGCAGGATTAATTTCCCTTAAATTTTCCGGTAAAACTGAAGGCTTGCGAGCGAACGTGGAGGTGTTTGTCGAGTTCAATTCTGACGACGAAGCCGCCGCGTTCCGATTCAGCCCGCTGGTACCGCAAGTCCCGAATGAGAACCGTCGGTCCCTTTTCATTGGGAATAACTTCCGGCCAGGGGAAACGGGCGAAATTCATAAAGATGGCTGCCGTCCGGCTCTTGAGCGCGGCTTCGAGCGGCCGGGAAGGCGCCGGTTGATAGAAAACGCGCTCATCCTGCGTTTCCACGTTGCCGTGATCGACGTTGACCGGCAGCACATAATCCGCTGAAGACGTTTCAACCACTGCTTTCCACACAAAGGGATTCCCAAACGTCGGGAAAGCGCCCAGCCGCTCAGCGTCCTGGCCCTGATAAGTGCGGGCTTGAAGCATGTTGAGAGCCCGCTGGTGGGCAAGGCCCCGCACTCCCCACAAGGCAACCATGGCGCAAAGCGAAAAAATCGCGCCCCACCGATAGCCCGTCCTGGCCGCGCCCACTTCCTCGGTAATCAGGCGAAAAAGAAAAGGAAGTCCCAGGCCGGCGATCAGGACCGCCCATAAAAGCGGGTCGATAATGGGTTCGATATCCCAGGCATACCAGTGGCTGCTAAAAGGCAGAAACAGGCGGATTCCATAGGATGTGGTCAAATCAAGCAGCACATGGCTGGCGGTCGCCAGCCAACAGGTGATAAAAAGCCAGCGAGCCTTCAGGCCCGGTTCCCGCTCGGGCGCCGGGCGTTTGCTTCCAAAGTAATAAACCGCCGCCGCCAGCAACGCTGCCAGCACCGTGGCACCCAGGATGGAATGGGTGATGCCGCGATGATATTTCAAGTACGCGGCGCTTCCCCAAAAGCGGGAAACCATGTCAACATCCGGCAGGTTCGCCCCGATGACCGCGGCAAGCGTCGCGTAGCGGGTCTTGCGGTTTAGTCCTGCATAGCTGATGGCCACGCCCGCGAGGGTGTGGGTTAAGTTATCCATTTCAAAACACGCTGCGACGGCGAATGAAGAGCGGGCGTTGCAACCGTCTGAGCTCCGCCGGGGCTCAGGGAGTTCCTGCCCCAATCAATGCAAAAATCGCCGCGGCACCAGCAGCGTCAGCGCATCCGGGACAACGTCAAACCGGACCGGAAGCTGCCCGGCAAGCTCGCCGTCAACTTCAAAGTCAATTGAACCGGCGGAGTCTTCGCTGGCGCAAACAACCGTCTCTCCCTCGAGCAGGCTGACGTCACCCAGCCAGTGATGGGTGCGGGTCACAATGGCAAGCGCATAGATCAAGTACCGGGCTGGGCTGCGGCCGTTGAACAGGCAGCAGGCAAGATGGGGATGGCGAAGTCCGGTGGAGCGAGCCAGGCGCAGCCAGCCCGCGTAGCGCAACGAACGCTGGACAACCGCAAAGGTTGTGGAAACTTTCGTCCCGTTAACGGCGCATTGGAATTGGGGAAAGTCGTACTCGAAGATCTGCCGCAGCGCCGACCCCGCGTAGGCGATCACCCCCACGCGAAGTTTCGCGGCCCGGTCGAGCTTGCTGATGACGCGAGCGTCGAACCCGGCGCCCGCAACCGCAAGAAAGTACCGCTGCCGGGGTGCTTCGGGCGTGCCCCAGGTTGCCCTGCCCAGAGCCACCCGGCATGGCACCCACTGGGGAAGAGCCTTCGCCGCCCGATCGAGAGAGGCGGGAAGCCCCAGTTCCCGGCCCACAATGTTTGCGGTGCCGGCGGGAAAGATCGCCAGCGGCACATCGGTCGGGCCCATCCCATTGATCACCTCGTTGATGGTACCGTCGCCGCCGCACGCGATGATGAGCTGGCGGCCCGCACGGACAGCCTCTTGCGCCAGTGCCCTTGCGTCTCCCGCGCCTGCCGTAAAGGCCACCGCCGGCTCGATGCCCTCTTCGCGCAGCAAGGCGGCCGCATTCCGGACTCTCGCCGCCAGCCGGGAGCCCGGGATTCCTGCCACCGGGTTACAGATGATGATTGCGTTCTTCAAAGAAAGGTTCTAGCGGTTTGAAGGACCCCGTATCGTGGGACACCGGCCAACAACCCGTTTTTAACGCGCCCCCAAAGCGGCGCAACCGGATCTCCGCGGCTGCGGCCCGCACCGTTTCCTAATGGGGACGTCCCGTTGAAGCCAACCCCGTCACAACTTTCTTTGCAATTTTTTCCTGGGTCTTCTTTTTCAACTTGGCGTCCACCCAAACCATCTCGCCGACTTTCAATTGGGAAAGAGAACTGCGCTTCCCATTTTGAATAAATTTCGTATTGCGTTTCAGTTTAAATACCTGATGATTACCAAAGCGCGTTTTGTCCAAAACCAGTTCATTCTTACCAATCTTTTGAATGATGCCAAAAATATAATTCTGGTAATTTCCACCAATTGAAATCGCGTCCTCGAACCGGCCGCTGGCGCTCGAAGCTCCTGGGGACCGGACAGCTTGCCCCCATCCATTGCCGGCTGCCAGCACGCAACCGAGAATCGCGCAGCCCAGCAGAGCTGTTGTTTTCATAGAGCTTCCCTCACCCCCTCTCTTCTCAAGACTTCCCTTGTGAAGCTAGCAATCGGAGGATTGGCGTGTCAAGCCGCAATTGTTCACCGCAGCAAACTTAAAGGCCCCAAAGCGCTTCAAATTACGTGTAAACTAAAAAGGATGGCTGCCAGGCGTGGCCAGACCGCGGGAAACAGACAAAAGAGAACTCTGTTAAACTTTAGCCTGCGCAGGGCAAGCCTCGAAGGCTTCACCAGGAGGTTGGCCCCCCGCAGAAGATCAGCAGAACTAAGGGAATCGGCACATGAAGAATTTCACCCCATGGGTTGCGCTCTGGATGTTGATGGCGGGATTTCTCATCGCACCCGCCGCTAAGGGACAGGAGGGTCCGGGAAAAAGCCTCACCGTGCCCGAAGGAACCGAATTCAAGATGCAGCTTCGCACCACCCTGGACTCTAAAACGTCCAAAGTCGGCGACCAGGTCGTCGGAATTCTCGTCAGTCCCGCTTACGTCGGCAACCAGGTTGCCTTTCCCAAAGGCACTCGCGTCGAAGGACACATTACCGCGGTCCAGCAGGCCCGGCACAGGGGGAGAGGCGGTAGCGTGACGCCTGTCTTCAATGACCTCGAACTTGCCAATGGAACCAAGATCCCCATTCTGGGATTCCTCTCCGAAGTCTTCAAGGGTAAACACGCAAGCGAAGTTCAGGTCGATCTTGAAGGCGATCTCAAAGGCCAGGGCGCCTCGCGGCTGAAGGAAACCGCCGTGGTGGCCGGGGCGGCAGCCACCGGGGGCATCGCAGGTTTAGGCGTCGCAATCGCAACCGGCATTGGAGGCTTGTTCGGCGCCGTCTTCATTCCTCGCGGGCATGAGGCTGTCCTCGATCAAGGGGCGGTGATCGGCATGCGGCTGGCGAACAGCATCGCTGTCGAAGTATCACCCCAGCAGCCCATGGCCATGCGGTAACCCCATCAACCCGTCACCTTGAGTCAGGAAGCGGACCGCCCGGCGGGCGATGAGAAGCGCCCGCGATGCTGTCTCGATCTTTTGCAATCCCCCGGCGCGCCTTGCGGATTGCTGAAAATGCGAACTCAATTTCCTCTCTGAAAAACCCTGTCACACAAAGATGTGACTTCCATCACATCATCAACCACCACCTTCCATTAAATTGTCTGATTAGATGTCTACTTCAGATTGTGAATTCAGATGCCCATGGCAGATAACCTAAAAGGCAAGGCTTCTTCTAACAAACAAAAGCTACCCCCTTGTAACCTGGGGAAGAGCCCTCCCAAGTCGTTCAACCAGTTTGTGCGCGCCATCGTCCCTCTCAAGGCCGCTGTCAACGTTCCCAAACAAAGTACACTTTTTGAGGAAGGCCAGCAGCCCGATGGCGTCTACCTCCTGGTTCACGGCCAGGTTAAACTCTCCGTCACTTTGAAAGGCGGAAGAACGCTCATTTTAGGCGTTGCACAACCTGGCGAAGTGCTGGGCTTGAGCGCCATCGTATCCGATAAGCCCGCCGAATGCACGGCAGAAACGTTGACGCCTGCCCAGTTTTCCTTTGTTTCGCGAAGGGATTTCCTGCGCTTAATCGACGAACGTCGCGAACTTTGCCTTCTGGTTGTTGAAGTCTTGAGCCGCCAGCTTCGCGAAGCCGTGGACGTCATTCATTACTCGTCGGGTTCGCAGCCCGCCGCTGAAAAATTGGCTGGCCTGCTCGCAGCATGGCTGGCCTCGAACGGCGAGTCGTCTGGTCAAGGACTTGAACTCAAACTCCCCCTGACGCAGGAAGAAATCGGCCAAATGATCGGCGTTTCCCGCGAAACGGTTTCACGCCTTCTGGCAGGATTCGAGAAAGATGGAATCTTGTCTCTGGAAGGATCTCGGATGCGAATCCTGGATAGAGAGGCGCTCGTGGCCTCCTCATACCCCAGGTCCACGCTTCCGGGAAAACATTAGCCGAACCGGAAAACGAACGGGCTCCCCGGTTCTCCTCGATTCACCTGCGGCCGCCGAAACTGCTGTCGCCCCCTGCCCCGCCGTCAGGCTGCTAGACTGCCGGCCTGAGCGCTTGCGGCTGGTAAATGCAAGACGGCTCCTCGGCAAAAGGGTCGCCGGTCAGGGCATAGGCTCGCGATCGGGACCCTCCGCAAATCTCCCGGAATTCGCAAATGCCGCATTTTCCCTTTAAGTTTGAGGAATCCCGCAGCGCCCGGAAAAACGGCGCCTGGCGGTAGATCTCCGCGAGCGGCCGATTGCGCACATTTCCTGCAGAAACCGGCAGAAAACCACTGGGGAAAACCTCGCCTTCATGCGATACAAAAACGAAACCCTTTCCGTCGTTGATGCCTCGCGGCGCGCGTCCGAGGGTGTCCGGGACCAATTGAGGCCCGCCCGCAAACTGCGGCACCCCGTTACGCCTCCGCTCGGCGCGCCTCTGGGCCAGGAACCGCCGGAAATGTTGCGCTTCCGTCGTCTTGATATCAAATTCAACTTCGTGGGAAACAGCTTCCAGCTTTTCAAAAACCTGCTCGAACTCCGCTGCGCTAATCAGATCATCGGTCTGCGCGCGGCCCGTTGGAACAAGAAAGAAAACGCTCCACAAAACAATTCTGTGTTGCTGGAGCAGGGCCACGATGGAATCGATGTCGCCCAGATTGCGGCGCGTGATCGTGGTATTGATCTGCACGGGAAGCCCGATTTTATTGGCCCAGCGCACCGCTTCCAGCGTCAGGTTGTAGGACCCCGGCACCCCGCGGAAATCATCATGGATCGCGGCTTTCGACCCGTCCAGGCTCACCGCCAGCCTTGCCAGCCCGCACCGCTCGAGGGCTGAAATGGCTTCCCGGGTCAGCAGCGGAGTGGCGCTCGGCGTCATGGAAGTCCGCACGCCCGCCTGCCTGCCGTATTCCACCAGGTGATAGATATCCGGCCTCTTGAGGGGATCGCCACCCGTCAACACAAACACCGGCGCGGCAAGCTCGGCGACTTGATCGATCAGCGCCTCGGCTTCCTCGGTCGTCAGTTCAAATGGCGACCGGGACGGCTGCGCACACGCCCGGCAGTGGTGGCAAACCAGGTCGCAAGCTTGCGTCGTTTCCCAAATCACAATAAAAGGTTGGTCCTGGAAATTCATCGCGGCCCCCGTGTCGGCCCTGTAACCACAGGCCGAAGGCATTATTCGACACCCCGCAGAGCCAGCTTGCAGTGATATAAGTCACACTCGACGTGTGACGCAGCGCATAGCGCACAACTTCTTCCGCAGTTATCCTGATGTTGTCTTGAGCGCTTGTCCTGCACCGGAAGGTTAGAGATTCCCGATGGCGGCAGGCGCAAAAGCGGTCCACGGATTGGGATTGAGCAAACAGCAGAAGCACTTTTGAAGTTGCATCAGTAACGTTCGCATTTTGACCTCCAAAGCGCGTTCCGCCCCGAACGCGAAAGGTAGAGACGGTTTTAACGACCGTCTCTACCTCCCTCCCTCCACCAACGCGTTATAATTCCTTTAGGCTTTCTGAGAGTAAATCCATCAGTGGCAGGGGAATCGTTTGGCTCAAGGCGTGGACATCGAAAAAGAGATCTCGGAACTCCGGGACGAGATCCGTTACCACGAACATCGATATTACGTTTTAGACAATCCGGAAATTTCCGATGCTGCTTTTGACAAACTTTTGCGCCGCCTTCAGGATCTGGAGCGGCAGCATCCCCATCTGATTACGCCCGACTCGCCCACGCAGCGCGTGGGAGGGAAGCCCGCCGAAGAATTCGCCAAAGTCCGCCACCGGGCTCCCATGCTGAGCCTGGACAATACCTATTCGGTGGACGAGCTCAGGGATTTTGACCGCCGCGTGCGCGAACTTTCCGGCCGCAGCCAGGTTCCCTATGTTGCCGAACTCAAGCTCGACGGCCTCTCCATGGCGCTCACTTATGAAGACGGCGCTTTCATCCGCGGCCTGACGCGCGGCGACGGCTCCACCGGCGAAGACGTCACGGCCAACGTCAAGACCATTCGCTCCCTGCCGCTCAAAATCGATTCCGGCAAGCTTGCCCGCGCCGGGCTGCCCCCCCATTTTGAAGTCCGCGGCGAAGTCATCCTCAGCCACAAAGCGTTCCAGGCCGCCAACACCCAGCGCGAGGCCGCAGGAGAATCGCTGTTTGCCAATCCCCGCAATGCCGCGGCGGGCACCATCCGCCAGCTCGATCCCAAAGTGGTGGCCGAACGCAAACTGGACGTCTTTGTGTACTACCTTCTGGTGGATGGCCGTCCGCCGCTCACCGAGCACTGGCAGGTGCTGGAAACTCTGGCGGAATTGGGATTCAAGGTGAATCCAAACCGCCGGCTCTCCAAAACCTTTGACGATCTGCTTGGCTACATTCAGGAAATGGAGTCCCGGCGCGAAAGCCTCCCGTACGAAATCGACGGAGTGGTGGTCAAAGTTAATGAAATCGCCCTGTGGGACGAACTCGGCAAGACGGCCAAGTCGCCCCGCTGGGCGATTGCCTACAAGTATCCCGCCCACCAGGAAACCACCGTCGTCAACGACATCCGCGCCCAGGTGGGCCGCACCGGAACCCTGACGCCCGTGGCCGACCTTGAGCCCGTAAGCGTCGGCGGCGTCACCGTGAGCCACGCAACGCTTCACAACATGGATGAAATTGAGCGCCTGGGCGTGAAGATCGGCGATACGGTCCTCGTCCAGCGCGCCGGAGACGTGATTCCCCAGGTCTTGAAGGTCACCAGGCACGCCCCCGGCGGCCGCGCCTTCAAGATGCCGGCCCACTGCCCCGTCTGCGGCGGTGAGGTCATCCGCGTCGAAGGCGAAGTCGCCTACCGCTGCGTCAACGCCGCCTGCCCCGCCCAGCTCAAGGAGTCCCTGCTCCACTTTGCCGCGCGCCACGCCATGAACATCAACGGCCTGGGCGAATCGCTGGTGGATCAATTGGTCGGCAAGAAAATGGTCGACGACGTCGCTGATCTCTACACCCTCGCCGGGGAGCAACTTGCCGGCCTGGAACGCATGGGAGAAAAATCCGCCCAGAATCTTCTGGAAGAAATCAAGAAGAGCAAGAAGGCAGATCTCGCCCGCGTGATCTTTGCCGTCGGCATTCGCTTTGTGGGCGAGCGGACGGCGCAGCTTCTTGCCCGGCATTTCGGTTCCGTCGACAAGCTGGCCGAAGCCGGCCCCGAACAGCTCTATGAGGTTGAAGAGATCGGACCCAAGGTGGCGCAGAGCATCGTGGAATTCTTCCGCGAAAAGCGGAACCACGACGTCATGGAAAAGCTCCGCCACGCCGGGCTGCAGTTTGAGCAGGAAACGCAAAAGGCGGAAGGAAAACTCAGCGGGAAGCAGTTCGTGCTCACCGGCACGCTGCCCCATTACTCGCGCGACGAAGCCGCGCGGATGATTGAGGAAGCCGGGGGCCGCGTAACGGGTTCCGTCAGCAAGAAAACCGGCTACGTGGTAGTGGGCGCCGACCCCGGATCAAAGCTTGCCAAAGCCCGCTCGCTGGGCGTTCCAACGCTCGATGAGGAGGGGCTCAACAAGCTGCTTGGCAAGTGAGCGAAGCGCCGCCACGCTCGGCTCGCCTGCACGGGATGCTTTGCCTGCCCCAGAAAGCACAAGGGCCGCTCGCGCGGCCCTTGGTGATGCGGAACTCCGTTCGCCGGTCTGAACCGCTGCCAGGACCGAGCCCTGGCTTTAGGCCGTAGACTCGACGCGCTCGAAGATGAAATTACCCGAGTCTTCGCGGAAGTCGAGCTGCAGATCGCCCAGGGCCTGCGCCACGGTTTCATCCACGGCCAGCCGCGTTCCGTCCGTGGCTTCCACCACGTCATCGGTTTCAGGCTCATTGGTATCGAGCTTCAAGGTAAGCTTCAACTCGTTTTTGCCTTCCACAGGACTGGCCTCTACCCGGAGGATCGTGCTCTCAGGCAAGGACTTGCCGGTAACGATGGACTTGACTTCCTGTGCGGCCCTTTCGGTCATTTTAATCATGTTGCCTCCTTGCAGGAACGCTCCAAAAGCTAAAACCTCCCAACCCGCACGGGCCGAGGGAAATCACGCAAAAGTTACAGAGGTCCCCATAGTCATTTCTATCTAGGTTGGGGCATCACGCCGATCATTGCAACCCCTTATTTGCAATTCTCTTTGCGCGCGTGGCGCATCCCTTGATTCTTAACGTCTGAGATCATCGCAGCGAGGGGCGCAGGGCGGGTTTTGTGTAGGGGACCCACCCAAAAGGCCGCGTCGCCCGAACAGGGTGTATACTGACGGCATTCCCGGAGCCGTGCGCCCCGGGCGCAAACCAACCTAAGGTTGTCACTGGAGGAAGAACCATGAACGAGCAACGTCTGGCGCCTGCCAAAATCCCCTTTCGCCTCTTCGGGCTCCTGCTGGCCTTCGGCCTTGGCGCAGCCCTGCTGCAGGCGCAGCAGCCCCCCGTCCTGCGACGGGCCCGGATTACTCCCTCGATCGTCCGCCTGAACCCCGGCCAGCAGCAGACATTCAAGATTCTGCAGGTGCATCGGCTGACGCCCACATTGGTCATGAAGAACGTGCAGTGGGCCGTCAACGACATTCCCGGCGGCAACGCCGAACTCGGCACCATCGACTCTCAGGGCGTCTACCACGCCCCGCAACAAGTCCCCACGCCCAATGAAATCCACATCTGCGCCACCGCCAACGGCGCCGCCAACCGTTACCTCTGGGCCACCGTCCTGGTGGGCGGCAAGCGCCCCACCTACAAAGTGATTCGCGAGTGGGGCGAAGCCCGGCTCCGTGGCGTTGGCCGCAGAAGCGCCCGCCGCAAAAAAGCTCTGCTCATCGCCCCCCACGGCATCACCCTGGACGCCCAGGGCAACGTCCTGGTGATCGATGAAGGCAGCAGCCGGGTGATCCGCTACAGCCCCCAGGGCAAATACCTCGGCCAGATCGGCCTGGGGCCGGGCGTTTCGGAAATGCATCGCGTGCGGGGCGGCTACTTCGCGCAGCCGCGCTGCGCCACCGTCGACGCCCAAGGCAACATCTTCGTTGCCAACATGAGGCCGGAAGAGCACATCGAGGTCTTCGATCCCCAGGGTAAATACCTCTACAGCTTCGGCGTTAAGGGCACCGAGCCCGGCATGCTCCTGCGCCCCCACGGCATCCAGTTTGACAGCCACCAGCGCCTCTACGTCGATGACGTGGATAACTTCCGCATCAACGTCTACGACCACTCGGGCAAGCTTCTGTTTGAGTGGGGCAAGGGCGGAACGCTGCCCGGCGAGCTGAATCCTCCCCACGGCATCTTCCTCGACCGCAACAACGACGTCTTCGTCTGCAGCTACTACGGCGCGGCGCAGAAGTTTACCGCCCACGGCCATTTTCTGAAGGCTTTCGGCTACCCCGACCCGCCCGATGGGGTCATCACCTATCACACCCTGAACGGCGACCGCTGGGGCGACGTCTACCTCTCACTGCGCACCATGAAGGATGATCCCCAGCACTACATCAGCATCCTCAAATACAATAACAACGGCGACTTCATCACGGCGCTCCAACTCTCCGCCCCGGACCGCCACTCCAAGTGGGTCGTTGTCGCCCAAGACGGCACCGTCTATTCCGCTTATCAGGGAAAGAACAAGGTCGGTGTCGAGGTGCTCCGCGAACAGTAACGGCCCCGATTGACGGCCGACGGCTCGAAGCAACGGCATCGAAGGCGATGCCGTTGCTTCGCTCGCCCGGCTCTTCGCTACCGGCTCCTGCCAATTGACACGCAATTCACCCTAGCTAGCGAGTCAAGGGGCTCTCCCAGACGCGAAAAAGCAATTGCTTGAACTGGGCAAAGCGCTTGGGGCCAAGCTCGGCGCTCCACTCGCGCTCAATCGCGTGGAGAATGTCCTCGATTTTTGCGTATGCGGCACGGCCGCGTTGGGTAAAGCGGATGATTCGCGCCCGGCCCCCATTGGGAGCGTCAGCCCGGACTAAATAACCGTATTCTTCGAGGCTCCCAAGCAGCTGGTTCATGGCCTGCTTGCTGATGCCGGCGCGCTCGGCCAGAAGTACAAGGCCCGGCGAGTTGCAATCGAAACCTTGCCAGATAGAAGGCACCGTCCGGTGCACCAAAGGCCGCGGTTGGGTCGGAGATAAAACTGCGTTGGACTTTCCAGGCAGGTATGTCAGACTGGGGTTAATGTTGTCCTGATAAGGGATCGTCGTGGGCAGGGGGACGCCACTCTATGAAGGTCACCCGAACGGCTCAGGCTGCGATCACAAGAAAGCGCCGGGAAATTATTTCCAGATTCGTAACGGTCAGTGCGCTTGCGGGCCTGCTCATGGGGATCTTCGAAGCTGCCCTACTCCGAACCTCGCCCCGCATCGCGGCCCTCCTTGTTCCCGACATGGGTTTTGTCGTATGGTTCCTGGCCCCCCTGCTGGACATGGCTTGCTTTGGGTTAATAGGCCTGCTACTAGGGTGGCTGGCGGTACGAAAACCCGGGAAAAATAGAATTGCCATGCTCGTGGCGGTTGACGGCGCTGCGCTTGTGACGTTTGTAGCCCTGCGGCTCCGCTGGCTTCACACCAGAATCGTGATCAAGGAATTCGCTTTTCGCGTCGACCTGCTGATTCCACTCGCCTGGTTCGGTGCAGGACTCGCCGCCTCGCTGCTGGCGGCTTATTTGTTGTGGAAACCCGTTTCGAACCTTGCCAGCCGGACCCGCTTCAGGATGGTGCTTTTTTTATCATGGGGTCTCGCGCTGGCGGGGCTGGTGGCCATCTCCGGCGTCGGAGCTTTTCTGGTAAGGCCGTCGCCCAATTCCGCGCCCCCCGGGCCAAGGCCGGCCGCTCGCCCCGGGAGTCCGAACATCGTCTTTATTGTCCTCGATACCGTGCGGGCCGACCATCTGTCTTCTTATGGCTATTCACGCCGGACCACGCCGAACCTAGACCGCCTGGCCCGCGCGGGGGTGCTGTTCGAGAACGCCATCGCCCCGACTTCCTGGACGCTGGCTTCCCATGCCTCGATGTTCACCGGCCTGCTCCCTCATCAGCATGGAGCGGATTGGGCGAGTCCTCTGCCTCGCGATCCCGGGACGCTGGCGGATGTTTTGCGCTCTCGCGGATACGAGACGGCGGGATTCGTTGCCAATTTCAATTATTGCCAGAGGGGGTGGGGCATCAGCCGGGGTTTTGAAACTTACGTCGATGATAGCGAATCTCTCCGGCGCAATCTGGCCGGCACGCTGCTGGGCACCGCCCTAATCCAGCCTGTGTACCAGCACTTTTGCCGCTTTGACTATCTCGAACGGCAAGATGCGCGAGAGATGAACAGGGAGGTTTTCGGCTGGTTGCGCCGCCGGTCAACCCGTCCCTTTTTTCTTTTTCTTAACTATTTTGACTGCCATTCGCCGTATCTGACCGAACCTCCTTATGACCATCGTTTCGGCAAGATCCCGGACAAGCTGGTTCACAAGTTATTCGAGGCCTTGCAGAGCAAGGATCCGGCGCGGGGATTCACCGCCACCGAGCAGGCTTCCCTGGTCGCCGGCTACGACGATTGTCTTGCTTTCCTCGATGAGCATGTCGGGCGACTCCTCGATCTTCTTCAGGGGTCTCCCGAAGGCCGAAACACAATCGTCATCATCACCTCAGACCACGGCGAAGCCTTCGGCGAGCAGGGGTGGTACAGCCATGGTTACAACCTCTATCGAGAAGTCCTGCACGTTCCGTTGATCATCACCGGACCTGGGATTCCGAAGGACGTGCGCATCCGGCGCCTGGTCAGAACTCGCGACCTTTTCTCCACCGTGCTCGATTTGGCCGCAGGCGGGGGGACACCTTTCAGCCCCTACAGCCTGGCAAGATTCTGGAATCCGCAGTTGACGCCGCAGCCCTTCGATGACTTTGCTGTTTCTGAGTTAGTTCCCATCTTCAATGAGGGCGGAAAACAGGCCATGATCAGTCTGACCACACCTGAGTGGCAATATATCTTCAACTCGAGCGGCCGTCAGGAACTTTACCATTGGACGGCCGATCCCCGCGAGCAGACCGACCTTGCGGCATCCGCCAGCGCACAAAACACCTTGGAGGGCCTTCGAAAACATCTGATTCGGGTTGTCGCTGATTCTTCTGAACCTTGGCGCGGCCCGAACTATCTTTTTGCGCGCAGCCCTACAGGAAGCTCATTCCTGCACGAAGTTATTTCCGCCAGGAGACCAATCCAGACGTTTTTAGCGGCCAACCGTCTCTTTATCGGAGCCTCTCAGGCCCTTTTAGAGTCACAAGGCCCTTCGATTCCGGTAAAACCTACCCCGCGCAATCAAGACTCATTGAAGAGCCTTCCTTATCACTAACCTGTCCGCAGCGCGCCGCCACCTGGAGGTAAGTCGGCTTCTCGGAAAGTAGCCATCGGCTACCCGCCGCTGGCGATTGATGCGCGATTCCCCCGGCTAGCGGGTCAAGGGGCTCTCCCAGACGCGAAAAAGCAATTGCTTGAACTGGGCAAAGCGCT